>SAAG01000148.1 GCA_010119095.1 Candidatus Altimarinota bacterium | reverse complement strand
TAAGAGATACAATGGTAAAGGTGTAATAAACAACACTAGACTCTACACAGGTAGGGAGTATGAGAAAGAATTGAAACTATACTACAACAGAGCCAGATACTACAATCCACAACTTGGTAGATTTATCTCAAGAGATCCAATAGATATATCTGATGATTTGAATCTATATACTTATGTTGGGAATAATCCGGTGAATAATATAGATTTAGATTGACTTAAAGCAAAGACTCTTATTCAAAAAATTACAACAATAGCAGGTGATTTTATAGAATATGAAGAATGATACATAACATCTGGATGATATCATGTAGCAAATAGTATAACATTTGGAATACTAGATGAATGATTGTTTTGATATGGATGATTTTGAGTAATAGACCAGATGAAAAACGATAATTCTATGTATGCAAGATGATTTATAAACTGAGATGAAAATGGTTATATGTTAGATACAGCAGTGATTTTTTATAGTTTTAGTAGTTTAGCAAAAACATGAGTTAATACTGTAAAAAATAGTTGAGTTGCTAATAAAATAACTCAAAATTATCAGTTAATTGATAAAACTACAGGTCAATTAATGAAATATGGAGAAACTATTTACACAAAAACAAGATATACCCAAAAATTTTTAAAGGAGAATAATCTAAAAATTATTATTGAAGAGTGATATGGAACAGTAAAAAAAGTTTGAAGGAATGTAGAGAATGTAAAGCTTAAGGTATATGATGTACTTGAATAAAAGCTTCCACCTTTAAACAAAACATATCATTAATTTATAATTTAATAATAATAGTATGGATATATTTTTAACTAGTAATATATGTTTTAGATATAATGAAAAATGAAATAGTAAACTTAAAACTTCATATGATGTAAGTGTTTTACAAAATATTTTTGGAAATATAGTAAATCATGTTGAAAAAAATATAAAAGAAATAATATGAAAAAAGAACTATTGAGATTGAATGAATGATATGACAATTGTTATATATTGTCATTCAAAAGAAATGCTCAAAGATATAAAAGAGCAAATAGGAGAAGAAAAATTTAATAGAGATTTTGGAGAAGAATTTAAGCAAAGATGAAAACTATGAGAATCATCAGTTAGAATAGATGCAGAGAACTTTTTAAACTGAGATTTTTTAGAAAGAGTTGAATTAATGTTTGGTTGAATAAAAAAATCTGTAGTTGAATTTAAAAAAATTATGGATAGTAGAAAAGTAAAAAAAGAATTTGATATTAAGGAATTTTTTAAAGATCTAGATATTGCAAAAGAGAATACATTGAAGGTAGCAAAAGAGTAATTCAAATGCTAGATAAAACCCAGTAAACAAAGTATTTGCCTACACAAAAAACAACCTAAACCAATACCAAGATAGATTGGTGTATACAGGAGCAACAACAGATACAGAAATAATTCCAGAAACAAGTACAGGAACTATACTAGAAGACCTAACAGAAACATGAGAAATAGAAATATTAAATACTGAAATACTGCCAGAAACAGAAACAAATACAGGTGAAACAGAAGAAGAAGAAACAACTACACCAGAAGAAATAGTAGACCTACAATGAAGACTACTATACGACAAAAACTGAAATATGATCTGAAACCTGCTAAATAACAAAAGACAGTATATCTACTCATATGACTACAAAAATAGACTAGCAAAAATAGAAAAAACTATCTATAAAAAAGTAAACTGAACAGAAACAAATGAAGTAGAGCAAATAACAAGAATAGTACAATTTAGATACGATGTATTAGGTAGAAGAATAAAAAGAATAAACAATAACCTAACATATACTAAGTATTACTATGGGGACCAAAACCTAATACAAGAAGAATACTACACAAAAACAAACATATTGAAAAACCAAAAAAACTATGTATACTGAAGCCAAATAGACGATGTACTCACAATGGAAAACATAGAC
>SAAG01000147.1 GCA_010119095.1 Candidatus Altimarinota bacterium | reverse complement strand
ACCAACGGGCAGTGGGAAGACGTGTTCACCGCCTGCATGAAGCTCACCAACGACCCGGAGCCCGTTTTCCCTCGGTAGCGCGCCGCCTCCACGACGACCAGGCCACCCGGGCTGAGGCCCGGGCGGCGCGCACCCTCGGCCTGACCATGACCCAATGGGACGCCCTCGACGACTATGACCGGGCGTGGGCGGTTGGGGTGGATCTCCTCGACCTCGAGGATCAGTCCACCCGGTGCCCCGCCTGTGGTGGTGACGCCACCGAGTGTCAGGACCCGGACAACCAGCACGCCTACGAGGTCACGTTGTCGCGCTGCTACCGCACGAGGGCCATCAACGATGCGTTGAAGGCACGGAAGGACGACCCGGACAAGGCGTCCCTCATCATCACTGCCAAGGTCAATCCGGCCAAGAAGAAGTCCGCACGCAGGAAGGGGTGACCCAATGGCTGACCGTACCGTCCGCGCGATCTTCGAGGCCCGCGTCTCCGGCGCCCAGAAGGGCATGCGGGACCTCGCCACCGACGTGGACAAGGCCGGGAAGAAGGTCGACGGGCTCACCAAGGACCTCAAGACCCTCGACGGGCAGAAGGTCAAGCCGTCCATCGACGTGGCCATCGAGGCCGCCGAGAAGGACGTGAAGGACCTCCGGGCGAAGCTGGACGACCTGTCCACCCAGGAGGCTTCCCCGAAGGTCACCGCGGACACGGAGGCCGCGCAGAAGAAGCTCGACGCGGCGGAGGACCGGCTGTCCGCGTTGCGTGGCGCGAAGGCCGAGCTGACGGTCACAGCGGACACCTCGAAGGCTGAGCAGGCCATCGACGACGTCGGTGAGGCGGGCGCACCCGCGGGGGACGAGGCCGGGCAGGGCATGTCGAAGGGCATCCTCGCCGCCCTGGTCGCCATCCCCATCGCCGGCGCCGTCGTCGGTATCGGCAAGGCCATCGGGACCGCACTGTTCGAGGGCATCAAGGACGGCCTGCAAGTCGAGGCCACCCAGGACCTGTTCTCCGCCCGCACCGGGCTGGATGAGGCCACGGCCCGCAAGTTCGGTCGCGCCGCCGGGGAAGCGTACGCGAACGCGTGGGGCGACTCCGTGGAGTCCAATCTCAGCACCGCCCGAACCGCCCTCGAACAGGGGCTCATCGACGCGGACGCCACCGAGGCGGAGATCGAACGTGTCATCGCCTCCCTGTCTGGCATCACGGACATCATGGAGGCGGACATCCCAGAAGCGGCCCGCGCCGCCGGGCAGATGATCAAGGCCGGACTGGCGGACAGCGCCGAGGATGCTTTCGATATCCTCGTGGCCGGGTACCAGAACGGGGCCGACGCCTCTCAGGATTTCCTCGACACCCTCACCGAGTACTCGACCCACTTCCGTGACATGGGCCTCTCCGGTGAGGAGGCCACCGGCCTCCTCATCCAAGGCATGGATGGGGCCGCGTTCAACGCCGACAAGGTGGCGGACGCACTCAAGGAACTGTCCATCAAGGTCAAGGAACTCGACGACACCGCCGGCCCCGCCCTTGAACAGCTGGGGCTCGACGGTGAGGCCATGTCACGGGCATTCTCCGAGGGTGGCCCCCCGGCGCGGGAGGCCCTCGACCAGATTCTCACCGCCCTCAGCAGTGTCGAGGACCCGGCGGAGCGGTCCCGGCTCGCGGTCGAACTGTTCGGCACCCAGGCAGAGGACATGGCTGCCGCCCTGGGCGGGCTGAACCTGTCCACCGCTGTCGATCAGATCGGCGGGGTTGAGGGTGCTGCCGGTGCCGCTGAACGCGCCCTGACCACCATGTCGGACAACGCCGCCGCCCAGATCGAGTCCGCGAAACGCAACATCGAGCTCGCCGCGGACGGCATCAAGGGTGCCCTCGCGGCCGCCTTCTCGGACGAAATCTCCGGGGCGGCCGAGTGGGTGCAGCGGAACCGTGGCCCGGTGATGC
>SAAG01000146.1 GCA_010119095.1 Candidatus Altimarinota bacterium | reverse complement strand
CAAAAATTTTTGGAAATCAATTTTATTATCAACGAATTTCTGATGTTGAAGCGTGTATAAGAATATTTTTCCAGTATTTAAATAAATCTTTACCAGAAGATTTCGAACTTAAATCTATTGAATATTTAGAAGGTAAATTTAAAGTTGATAATAGAGAATATAATATTGGTAAAATACTAAATGAATTAAAAAATAATGTAAATAAGATACAAAATAGCGATAATATAAAGAAGATAAAAGAAGAAAAAGGTAGAGTAGAGGCTAATCATATAAATTATCATTTAAGTATGATAGATAAAAGATTAAAAATTTTTAATTCTAGACCTGCTATTAAAAATATTGAATGTCAGATAGTTATATCAAGAGACCCATACGATATTGCAGGTATGTCTACTGATAGAAAATGGCATAGTTGTATGGAATTGAAAAATGAAAATGAAAATTATGATGAAAGACTTAGAAACACTAATGAAGGTGGTTCTTATCGTTATTATGTTAAGAATGATTTAACAGAAGGTTCTTTGATTGCTTATTTAATTGATAAGAATGATAGAGAAATTGAAGCCCCATATGCTAGAGTATTGATTAAGCCTTATATTAATAGACAGGGAGATCAAATATTTTTATCACCAGAAGCCAGAGTATATAAAGATGATATGTTGATTGATTCAGTATTAGCAGATAAATTTCTTGCTATAGTTGATGATTGGGCAAAAGAACAACAAAAAGATTTAAAAGGTAAATTTTATGCCAATCCTAATTTATATTATGATGGTAAAGCTTCTGTATTTGCAGGAAAATCTCTATCGATAGAAGAAGCTGTATATAAGTCAATTAAATGGGATACTTTATTTAAACAAGATAAAATAATAATTAAAAATGCAATAAAAACTAATTATATAAATCGTGTTGATGATTTAATAAAAAAATATAATGATATTATACATAAAGTTTTATTTGAAAATAAAATATATATGCCATTTATTGATGCATCAAAAATCAAGAATGAAAATTATACTAATTTAGATTTCCCAGTTAGAATATTAAGTGATGAAGAAAAAGATCGCATATATTATTACAAACTAAATTATAATTTATTCCCAACTCATGAATTTATATCATTTGATGAGATAGCTAGACAATTAAAAAAAGAAGAAAAAATAAAGAATAAGACTGTAATACTAAATTTTATTGAAGATTTAGAAAATATTTCAACAGATGATAGATTTGATACTGAAAGTTATGATATAATATTAACAAGAGACAAGATCAAAACAAATTCTAATAATTTAATTCAAATAGATGAACATAAATATATTTATGATTATTTATTTTTAGATAAAATAGATTATGATAAATTTTATCTATATACTGCTTATTTAGTTAGCTCTGATATTACAGATTTAAATAAAGCATTAATGAAAATATATTTAAATCTATATATTAATGGTGATCATATAGATTCAAAATTTTCATATGATATTATTTCAAAATATAATAAAAGAATATATTTACAGACAGATGGTTTATTATCAGCTTATGTTACAGAAGTTTATATAAATCCTGAATTTGATATATACTTAGATAAAAAAGATAAAAATTCAAAATTTATGTATAGATTCCAATCACGTTTATTTAGTGCTATAGATAGACCAGTAGATACATTAGAATTAGATGTGTATTTATTGACTAGTTTACATAATTTTGATTCTGGTAATTCAATTTCTGCTGATGACGATCGTTATATCCCAGCGGATGAATATGAAATAAGCGATAAACAAGATCAAGTGAGAACCGAGTTTAAAAATTTAGAAAAAGAAGTATTTGGAGATTCTGATTTAAATTTATTATCATATGATAAAGATTAAGAGAGTAAAAAACATACAAAAAACATGCAAAATATACTCGGAAATGAACTAAAACCACTCAAATTTCAAGAGAAAATCATCAA
>SAAG01000043.1 GCA_010119095.1 Candidatus Altimarinota bacterium | reverse complement strand
TTTTAATTTTGATAGATGCTCAACAAATAAATCTAGATTTAGAGCTTCAGGTTGATCAAAATTGAGTTTATATTTATCATAATACTCTTTTCATCTATAGTAATTGTCCATAGACAACATAATTGCAGTAGAATCAAAATGATCTAGTATCTTTTTTGCAACCTGTGAGGTCTTTCAACTCGCAGATCATCAAGCAATCAAAACTATTATATTTCAATCTTTATTTTCAGTCTGCTCCTTAATTATCTCAATGGTCTTAAAAACTCCTTCTTGTAATTCGTATACTTTTTGCATAATTTTTTTATTATTTATTATTTATATGATTTTCAGCACTAACAGTAAGCTTTCTCCCTCTTGGAGTTCTCTCCAAAAAACCTATTTGAAGTAAATATGGCTCTACTACATCCTCTAGTGTTGCCTCTTCTTCTCCTATAGCTGAAGCAATTGTATTTAATCAAACTGGACCAGAACTAAATTTATAATAAAGAGTTTCAATGTATTTTCTATCTAGATAATCAAGTCATAAATCATCTATTCCTATATTTTCAAATATATCTTGCAATTCTTTAGCTTCATTGATATCATGTCAAATAGTATGATAATCTCTCACTACTTTTAATAATCTATTTGCAATTCTTGGAGTTCATCTTGATTTTTTTGAAACAAAGCAAAGAGAATCTTTGCATAGTTCAAGACCAAGTATCTGCGAATTGGTTTTAATAATCTTTTCTATATCGCCTGAATCGTAAAAATCAAGTTTCAATATGTTTCAAAATCTATCTCTTAATGGCGAAGATAAAGCACTTAATCTAGTTGTAGCTCAAACTAAACTAAATTTTTTTAGTGGTATCTTTACACTTTGTGCTCAAGTTCCAGCTCAAACCATTATATCTATTGTAAAATCTTCCATCGCAGTATACAAAATCTCTTCAATTTGTGGCTTTAATCTATGAATCTCATCGATAAAAAGTATATCTCCATCATCTAGATTTGAAAGTATACTTATTAAGTCTGACTGTTTTTCTACAGCAGGACCCGAAGTAGACTTTATACTTACTCACATCTCATAAGCTATAATATTGCTCAATGTAGTCTTTCAAAGTCATGGAGGACCATAAAAAAGTATGTGTTCAAGTGTCTCATTTCTTATTTTTGCTGAACTTATAGAAACTGAAAGATGTTTTTTTATTGATTTTTGTCACACATAATTCTCAAGAGTCTTTGGTCTCAAAGTATTTTCAATATTTGTATTATCTACCTGAATTGCTTTTGGTGAAACTATTCTTTCTTTTTTAACTGATTCAATCATTTAAAAATATTAAGTTTAAATTAGTATTAACGACTATATGTAGTTTATAGTTTTTTTTATATTTGTAAAGTTCTAATTAATAATGTTTTTTGACTATATACAAATCTAAGTATTTTTATATTAAGTTTGATTTTTTAGAAAAAAAAACTAATATTACAATACTTAATGTTAAAAATTAAGTACTGATAAATTAAATAATACTAAACAAATCACCTAAAAACTGATTTTTAAAAATATAATAAATAATCGAGATTAACAACAAATCTCATTTTTATCATATTATACCCCCTCTGGAATAGGATAAATAATTTTATATTACAAACCCTTTTCAACACTATGTCATTTGACTATCACAATATTTTTATAAATTATACTAGCTATGAATATGGAAAATTTTATATGGGTCATTTTTTGAATGGCCCTGGCTGCAGTTATGTTTTTTATCTTGGAAAATATTAGACTAAAAAAAGGTACCTCTAAGTCTACAAATCTAGTTAAAGATGCTGAAAAAAAGAAAGACAAATTATTGTCTGAAGCAAAGGAAGAACAGGAAAAAATGCTTAAAGAAGCAAAAGAAGAAAGTACTAAAATGCTTAAAGAAGCAAAGGAAGAAAGTAATGATATAATTAAAAAAGCTGAGAAAATAGAAGAAAGAATAATTGAAAGAGAAGAAAAAATAGAAAAAAAATTGGATGAAATAACTACTAAACAAGAAGATTTAATAGTACAAGAGGATTCTTTAAAAGAGAAGAAACAAGAACTATCTCTAAAACTTTGAGAACTTGAAAACAAGCTTTCTGAACTTTCTAAATTAACTGAAGCAGAAGCAAAAGAACTATTTTTATCTCAAATAAGATCTAAATACGAAAAAGATGCTCTTTCTTTGATAGAAAAACATAGAAAAAATGTTGAAGATAGAAAAAAAGAAATCGCAAAAGAAATAGTAATAAAATCTATTCAACAATATGCTTGAGAAGTAACAAATGAAACTACTTCTACAATTATAGAAATCCCTTCTGATGATATAAAATGAAAACTTATCTGAAAAGAATGAAGAAATATAATATCTTTTGAAAGAGCTACTTGAGTTGCTCTAATAATTGATGATACTCCAAATAGTGTATTTTTATCAGCATTTGATTTATACAGAAGATATGTTGCTAAAAAATCTCTAGAAAAACTTATGGAAGATGGTAGAATTCAACCTGCTAGAATTGAGGAAATAGTTCAAAAAACTACAGAAGAAGCAAGTGTACTTTTAAAAGAGTTATGAAATGCTGCTTTGGATGAACTATGAATTATTTGACTTCCAGACGAAATTACATCTCTTATTTGAAAACTTAGATTTAGAACAAGTTATGGTCAAAATATATTAAAACATAGTAAAGAAGTCGCTGTAATTGCAGCTTCTATAGCAAAAGATTTATGAGTAAATACTGAAATAGTAAAACTTTGATGAATACTTCACGATATATGAAAAGCTCTTGATCATGATATAGAATGAACTCATCCAGAAATATGAGCAAAAATTTGCAAAAAATTTGGTTTAAAAAGTGAAGTAATTGATATTATAGAAAATCACCATAACGAATTTAGTAGTATTAGTATAGAAGCTGCTATAGTACAAATTGCAGATATGATAAGCTCTGTAAGACCATGAGCAAGAAGAGAAGCAGTAGAAGAATATATTAAAAGAGTTAAAGAAATGGAAAATTTAGCAGAAAGCTATTCATGAGTTAGCAAGGCTTATGCAATAAGTGCATGAAGAGAAGTTAGAGTATTTGTAGATAGTGATATTATATCTGATTTAGAAGCTGAAGAAATGGTACAAACAATAGCAAAAGGAATTGAGGAGAAAATTAGTTATCCTTGAGAAGTAAAAGTTAACCTTATTAGAGAGAAAAGAGTTGTATCTTATGCAAAATAAATATTAAAAATATTATTAATTGTTAATTATTAATTATTTATGTTTCCTTTTTTTGAAATTTTCTCAGTTAGAATCTATACATTTTGATTTAGTATAACTCTGATGTTTTTTCTTTTTTATCGGATGTTACAAAAACTATCAAAGAAATTTAACTATGATTTTGATATATTTAAAGCAAATATTCTATGGTTTTTTATATCTACTTTTATATTTTCTAGACTTTTTTATGTTTTATCTCAATGGAATGATATGAAATTCATTAAAAAACCTTTTGAGTTTTTTATAATGAGTGATTATAATTTTTCTCTTTATTGAGCTATATTTTGATTCTTTTTAGTTTTACTTATAAATCTAAAAATCAAAAAAGAAAGTATTATAAAATATCTTGATTGAGTTGTTTTGGCTTTTACTTTTGTATTAGTTCTATGATACATTTGATCATTATTATGATGACAAATATATTGAAAACCTACAAATTTATGAATAGAAATAAAATACGATAATTCAAGTTCATTAGTTCCCTATACGGTACCTATTTTTCCACTTCCTATAATATATTCTATACTTTCTTTCTGAATATTTTCTTCGTTGTATATCCTAAAGATGTATATAAAAACAAAGTGATTTATCTGATATCTATGATTATCTGCCTTTGCTTGTGTTACACTTATATTTGAGTTTTTCAGCTGAAAAGATGATATCTTTAGTGTCAATTTCTTCTTAAATTTTAATCAAATTTGTTCTTTGATACTTATATGATTTGTCTGAAGAATTCTATATAATATGGTTAAAATGGCATCATTTGAATGAACTTTAAATATATTTGAAAAAGAATAAAATGTTTTCAAAAAACACACTACTAAACTTTTTTATAATCTCATTTTTAATTAGTATTCTTGTAAATAATTATTTACAAGATTTTTTATTGTCTTTTTATGTATTTTTAGCTTTTTCTTTAATCTACTTTAATGTATCCATATACAAAAAATCTATTAAAAAATATATACTTTTGTTTTTAATGATACTTATATGAAATATATCTTGAACACTTATCTCTACATTACATATAGAAAATATTAGAGATAATATAAGTTTTTTGGAAAAACAGTTTCTAAGAAAATATGATTATGAATTTAAGGTAAAAGATTTGTATAAAAAATATGATTTTTATAATACTTACATAGTACAAATTTATAAAATATGAGAAACCATTGTAGACAAAAATATAGATTGAGTTGTCTACTTACCTTCCAATTTATCATTAGAAAAATGACAGTATATAGCTACAAATAGCCAGATTATCAATGTAGACAATATAGACAATAATTTCGATTATAAGAGTTATTTATTATCTAAAAATATTTACTTTAAATCATACCTCTATAATCATAAGATAATAAAAGAGGAAAAAAATATACTAACAACTTTAAGTAAATATAGAAAAAATATATTAAATGTAATAAATAAAATCTATCCTAAAGATGAAGCTACATTTTTGTCTTGAATACTAATTTGAGCAAGAGAAAACATACCTAAAAGCCTAAATGAAAGTTTCAATGATTCTTGAACTACCCATCTTGTAGCGGTAAGTTGATTTAATATAACAATATTAATTATCTTTCTATGATTCTTTATAAAATTTATGCCTATTGTGTTTAGAACAATAGCTATTGTCTCATTTTTAGTAGTTTTCTGTTTATTTGTATGACTTGAAGCTTCAGTTATTAGAGCTTGAATTATGTGAATTTTATGATATTTTATTATGATTTCTTGAAGAAAAAACAATTCTATAACCATACTACTTTTAACTTCATTTTTTATGATTTTGTATAACCCTTATTACATAAATTATGATGTGAGTTTTCAATTAAGTTTTTTAGCTGTTTTATGAATTTTGTATACTAAAGATTATTTCTATAAGATATTTTCTTTTTTACCAAATACTTTGGCTATCAGAGATAGTTTTTCTATTACTCTATCAGCCATGACTCTCACTCTACCAATTATGATGTTCAATTTCTGACAAGTTTCTCTACTAGCACCTATTTCAAATCTACTTATAGTATGGAATATTCCTCTTATAATGATTATATGATTTTTATCTATAATTTGATATTATATTTATAGCATTCTATGAATTACAATCTGATTATTTGCCTTTGTACTACTTAGATGGGACTTAACTGTAATTAAATATTTTTGAAACTTAGATAAATTTATTATAAAATTCGATTTCTGAGATTATGCATTATATTTAGAAGTATTGTATTTTTTTATATTATGATTTATTATAATTTTAAACAAAAAAAGAGATTAGATAAAATCTAATCTCTTTTTTAATAATTATATTAATCTTCATCATCAAGTTTAAATCATCTTTCTTCTCTGATTTTCATTGCTACATTTGTAGGAACTTCTTCATAATGATCAAATTCCATTATGTACACGGCTCTACCTTGAGTTGCACTTCTTAAATCTGTAGCATAACCAAACATCTCTGAAAGTGGTACAAAACAATTAATGATTTTTGCTTGACCTCTTTGTCCCATTTCTTCAATTCTACCTCTTTTAGAGTTTATTTGTCCAAGTACATCCCCCATATATTCTTCTGGAGTATTTACTTCAACTTTCATTATTGGTTCTAAAAGCACTGGACTAGCTTTTTTACAAGCCTCTCTAAATGCTTTAGATGCAGCAATTCTAAATGATAATTCACTTGAATCCACTTCATGGTAAGAACCAAATGTAAGAGTAGCTTTGATATCAACCATAGGGTAACCAGCAAGATATCATCTTGTATAAGCTCCGTTTAATCATTTTTCTACACCTGGGATAAATTCTTTTGGTATAACTCAACCAACAACTTTATTAACAAATTTATTGATTTTCTTTATTCCATTATCGTCAGCATCTGCTTCTCTATATGGTTCAAAAGTGATGATAACATGACCAAATTGTCATCTACCTCAAGTTTGTTTACTATATTTATGCTCAACATCTTTAACTGGATTTTTAATTGTTTCTCTGTAAGCAACTTGAGGAGCTCAAACTGCACATTCTACTTTAAATTCTCTTCTCATTCTATCAACTATGATATCAAGATGTAATTCACCCATTCATGATATGATAGTTTGACCAGTTTCTTCATCAGTTCTAACTTTGAAAGAAGGATCTTCTTCAGCTAATTTAGCTAAGGCAAATCACATTTTTTCTTGGTCAGCTTTTGATTTTGGTTCAACAGAAACAGATATTACTGGTTCTGGAAACTCTATAGCTTCTACTTTTAATTTTTTGTTTATATCACAGATTGTATCTCAAGTTTTAGTATCTTTTAATCATACGATTGCTCAGATATTTCAAGCTGAAATCTCTTCTACTTCTTGTCTGTTATTAGCATGCATTTGAAGTAGTCTTCCTATTCTTTCTTTTTCTCAAGTTGTTGAATTGTATACATAAGACCCTGATCTAAGAGTACCAGCATAAACTCTAGCAAAACATAACTTACCTACAAATGGATCAGTCATTATCTTAAATGCTATTGCAGCAAGAGGAGAATTTGCATCAACTTTAATATCTTCTGTTTTTTCTTTATCATCTGGATCCATAACAGTTAACATACCATTATTTACATCCATAGGACTTGGTAGGTAAGCACAAGCACAATCAATCATCAATTGTACTCATACATTTTGTAATGCAGAACCACAAAGTACAGCATAAAGTTCATTTTTACATACTCATTTTCTTAATCAGCTTTTTAATTCTTCAACAGTTAATTCACCAGTTTCAAAATATTTTTCCATCAAAGCATCATCCAAAGATGCAACTTTTTCTACTAATTCTGCTCTCATAGAATTTGATTTTTCAACCATATTAGCTGGGATTTCAATCTCAGTAATTTTTTCTCAACTATTTCATTCAAATTTGTAAGCTTTCATTTCAACTAAATCTATAATTCCTGTGAATTCTGATTCAGATCCAATTGGTAGTTGGATAGCTACAGCTTTATCTCAAGCTAATCTTTTTCTAATTGATTCAAGTGTCATATAAAAATCAGCACCCGTTTTATCCATTTTATTTACAAATGCAATTCTTGGAACATGATATTTATCAGATTGTTTCCATACAGTTTCTGACTGTGGTTCAACTCATTGAGAACCATCAAATACAGCAACTCAACCATCAAGTACTCTTAGAGATCTCTCTACTTCGATTGTAAAATCTACATGTCAAGGAGTGTCGATTATATTGATTTGCATATCTTTCCAGAAAGCAGTAGTTGCGGCTGAAGTGATAGTAATTCATCTTTCTCTTTCTTGTTCCATCCAGTCCATAGTAGCAGCACCATCATGTACCTCTCCTATTTTATGAGTTTTTCAAGTATAGAAAAGTATTCTTTCTGTAGTTGTTGTTTTTCAAGCATCTATATGAGCTATAATTCATATATTTCTTAATTTATCCAAAGGATATTTTTTATCAGCCATATACTGTAATTAAAAGTAAATAAAATAAATATTTAACAAGAAAAATCTCGTTAAAAATTGCCCAAATTTTATATAAAATCTGCAATAAGTCAAAAGATTTATTTTGTTTTAATTTTTTAAATTTCTTCTTCCTCAATTTTTATAGAAAAATAATAATTTCTATAAGACTTTTTAAGTTCACCTGATATAAAATCAGTATAATTAAAGGCTTTATTTTCAAAAATTGTAATGTTCATCGATTTAAAGAAAAAAACAAAAACTCAAACAAAATACTCATCTATAACCTTTTTTTCATTATCAAGCAAATCTACAAGCTTCTTTGTTGTAATTTCAGATCACTCAATCAAAACCACATCAATCATATCCTCAACCCATAAATTTATTCTATCTCTTATTTTTTCATTTATCACTGTATCATTAAATTCTATTGGTTCTTTGCTTGAATACTTAAAATCAAAGATTTTTTTATTTGATGATTCTCTTATTTTTTTACTAATATCAATATAAACCAATGAAAACACTCAAAGTAAGAAATTTGATGGATATCATTTATCTAAACATGCCATAATTAAAGCAAGTAAATCATCATACCTTTTATCAAGTATAATTTTTATTAAAAATGATGAAAGCATAATATCGTATTTCTTTGCTTTTTTCTCATCTTTTTGTATTTTTTTAGCTTTTGCTCAAGCTTTTTTAACTCATTCCTTAAACTTTTCTGAGACCTCTAAACCGCTTGAAGCAGTATTTGTTCAACTGTCTGCAGATTCATATGAGTCAAAATCTTCCATTCACATAAATAAAATAATGAATAACTAAATTACTATTTTTATAACTCTGTAGATTTTATTTGTATCTTTAAAAAATTCAAATTTTAATCATTTTTCTTCTAAAAATTTTTTTGAAATTTCATATTGATCAAATCAAATTTCTATAAACAAATCAAGAGTATTAAACAGATTTCTTCTCTCCATAAGGATTTTTATAAGTTCTTCATAAAGTTCAAATCAAGTATTAATTCATCCATACAATGCAGTTTTTGGTTCAAATTTATAAACACTAAAATCCATATTTTTAAAATCTCCCTCTTTTATATATGGTAGATTTGCTGTTACAATAAGATCTTTTCATCTAAACAACTCAAATTCAAATTTTTTAAAATCATTTTTTAATATAACTACTTTATCTTCTAAAGAGTGTCTAAATACATTTTCTTTTGCTACTTCTACAGCTTTATCTGAAACATCTATAGCATATACTCCTTCAAAATCCATCTTTTTTACCAGACTAATTGGGATAATTCAAGAACCAGTTCAAATATCTATTAATGTATATTGTGTCAACTCCTCCTCTCTTATTACTGCCTTAACCAAAACCTCAGTATCATCTCTAGGTATTAGTACATTTTCATCTACATAAAAATCCTCTCACATAAAATTGGCCTTTTTTATTATGTATGCAAGTGGGTATCACAAATTTAGCTTCTCAAATATAAATATAATCTGCCCTAAATATATCTCATCGAGTTCATCAAGCAAAAACACCTTCTCTTTACTCAATCCAAAAACAAACTCTAAAACCATATTGATAGTTTTAGAGTTTAAATTATATTTTTCTTTTCACAGAGTAACAATCTCTATTTTTTTCATTATTATTTTTTCGTTTAATTTTCAAACTTCTTTCTATTAAAAATCAAAATCGTAAACAATATTATCAATAAAAGATAAGCAAAAGAATAAAATGTATTTGATACAAAATACATGATTTTAAAATCTGTAAAACTTCCTATCACATCTTTTATATTTAATGCTTCTAGTGGTGGAAATATAAGTTGTAAACCTTTTACTGAGTTTATTACTAATGTATTCTTAGTCGCATAAACTAAATCGTACAGTAGGGAAAAACTGTGACTAATTAGATACACCATTACACTTACCAAAATTGTAAGAATATTTGACATAAATGTAGAAAAGAAAAACACAAAAGATAATAGTATTTCAAGTTTAAAAAATGTAAACAACAGTGAAAATAATATTAATTTTGTTATTTCAATATCCTTGATATATAAAACTATTAAAAATAGTAATGATTGTAAAGCAATTATAAGCAAAATACAAAGAGAAAATCAAAAGAATTTTCATACAATAAATTCATATCTTTTAATCGGTTTAGACAATATCAAAAATATAGTTTTTCATTCTATTTCTTTAAATAATAACTGACTTCAAACAAATAATACACTCACAAATCAAAAAATCTCAATCATAGCAAGTCAAAAATCTACAATTACTTTATTTCAATCTCAAATAGTTAGTTTTCCCAATGAAATCGAAAAAACTATAAAAACAAAAGCAAAAAAAACTATCAAATATAAAAATTTATTTCTAGTTATTTCTCTAAATGTATTTAAAGCGATGTTTAACATAATATCACTATTTAATTAAATAATAAATTATTTTGGTATAATATCCTCGACTTTTTTATTGATCCCAGTCTCCAAAATCGTCTTTTCTTTTTTCTTCATAAATAC
>SAAG01000145.1 GCA_010119095.1 Candidatus Altimarinota bacterium | reverse complement strand
TATAAAATAAGACTTTATTCAAAAATAATCACAAAATTCTCTGAATTTTTTATGAGCAGAACATCAATTCATTAAATAAAAATCTTTTTTTAACTCTTTATAATTATTTAATTCACAAAATATCGGATATCTTTCATAATCGTCAATTCATTCAACAAAAATAGCCTTATTAGTAAAAAATATTTTGTGATGATGAAAAAAGAAATTTCTATTTTCCCTTAAATCAATATCAAAATTTTTTACTGAATTAATTGTGATTTTATCATCTTTATTATTAAATTTATAAATATTTTCTATTACATCTAATGAAATAAAGTTTTCAGAATGAGTATTTATAAAAATTTGGTGAGTTTTTGATAATACTTTCAATGCATTAAATAATTTTTTTTGAGCCTGTGGATGTAGTCACATTTCAGGTTCATCTATAAATAAGAAATGTGGTTTTATTACTACATTTCATTCTCAGTCTTCTATTTGTGTAATTCTTTTCGCATAAACTTGAAGTAGTGAAAGAATTACAGCTCTTTGTAATCAATGTCATTTCTCTGAAATATCTGTTTCTTCTCAATCGTTTACCAATATTTGAATATTTTTAAAAAGAATATTTGGTTCTGGATTATTAAATTTAAATTTCAATTTTGCACTTCAAAATTGTTCATTTAAAATTTCTTCAGTTTCAGAAGCAACTTTATTAAGATCTAGTTGTAATCATGAACTATCATCATTAAACATTTTATTAAATTCTAATAAAAAATTATCGTATTCTTTATTGTCTGTTTTAAATTTTTCTGAGATATCTGCTAACAAATTTCAACAAATAGTAGTTGATCAAAACTTACTTTCATTTTCTGGATTTGTATCAGCCCAAATATTACTTATTTGAAAGAATTTCTGAAATACTCAATCTATTCATGTGCTATTCCTGTATACTCAATCTTCCATAAATAATATTTTCTTTGCTTCTGATTCATTCTTAAAATCTCTTTTTACTTTAAAACAAATTTTTCAATCTTCTTTAATTAAACATTTTTTAAAAGATTCTTTTTTATTATCTTGAACAAAATTATCAATATTATGTTCTATATTTCAAACAAAAGTTTGTTCAACATAAAACTCGTTTCAATCATCTTTTCAAATTTTTCTAACATCTTTTTTGGATTGATTTCTGATAAAGTGAATTGCTTCAAATAAAGATGATTTTCAACTATTATTTTCTCATACAAAAATGTTTAGTCAACTTCATTCTTTTCAGTTTGGAATTGAGAATTCTATTTCATTCTCCTCAAAACATTTAAAGTTTTTCACTTTTATTTTTTTTATATACATACTTTGATATTTTATAACATATAAAATAATAACTCTCTTTTGAGAGTTATTATTAAACTATTTTTTAGTATAATCTACTCAATTAATTACTATTGTTGGATTTTTTTCAAGTTCTTTAAATATAGTTTGTTGTTCTTGTGGTAATTTTGATAAATCATTTTCTGTGTAAAACTTCAATTCATTGTTTGATAAGTATCAGAATTTTGGGATATCTTGTTCTTTTTGCACAAAAGTACTTTTATTATTAAAGAATAAATGATATGAGTAATCCGTAATTTCTTTTTCTCCATTTGGATAAGTTGATGTAACTGGGCTTCTATAAATATATAAATATAAATAATATTCCCTATTATTTATTATCTTTATTCATTTTATCTCTCCATTCAAACACCCTATTTTTTCATCTTTGTTACATATACTATTTACTTTATGATATTTTCATATTTGATAATTGTTTCCTAAGTCTGTATACACTTCTTGTAATACCTGTGCATTTTCTTTTTTAAAGTCTAAATATGCTCATCCCCATAAATACACAACTGACATTATAAAAACTAAAGAAAATATAAGACTTAATTTAAATGTTTTATCCATAATAATATAATTAATTTTTAAAAGTTTCTGTTATATTTAAT
>SAAG01000042.1 GCA_010119095.1 Candidatus Altimarinota bacterium | reverse complement strand
TTCAAATTTAGTTAAAGCATTTATATATTTTTTTGCATCATCTACTTTTGGAAATACTTTATCTTCATAATCTCAATCAACTTTTTTAACTACAAATTGTCCAGTAACAGTTTTTCTAATAACAAATTCTTCTCAATTTTCATCTTCAAATTTTATATCTTTGAAAGTATTATCAATAATTTTTTCTACTTTTTCTTCAAAACTAGTACCTGTAGATCATGTAGAAGTTGAACCAGTCATAGTACTTCAAGTATTTGTTTTTCAAGTTCAAGTAGTTGTACCTGATCATGTTTTTGGTTTTGTTCAACAATTTTTATCATAATAACTTGGTGAATAATCTCAACTTGGACAATCATCTTTATATAATGCATATCATCCTCCACCTCAACCACCTCCTCAACTTGATCATTCACTTACATTTCAAATTGAAATTATAAATTGTTTTTCAGTAAATAATCATAAATTATCTGTTGTTCTAATTCTAACTGTATAACTATTTTTTGTTTCATAGTCTGCAGTAAAGTTTGCTACTAGATTTCCTCGACTTATTGAGAAACTTCCATTATTATCACTTCATACTCAAGCAACTAAAGTATAAGTAAAACTATCATTTGGAGCTTCATTTAAGTCATTAACTACAACAGTATTTTGTAAATCTGTAGTGATTCAACCACTATCTGTTACTTTAAATTTAACTTGGTAAAGATTTTTATTTTCATAATTTGGTGAAAAGCTAGCATACACTTGAGCTCAACTCATTGTAAAACTAGAGTTATCTGTACTTCATAATCATGAACCAAAATCATAAATATGTGTATCGCCTGTGTCTTCATCTTGACTACTTAGATTTCAAACCAAGAATCAAGTTGCTGTATTTTCATCAAAACTATTTTGTGTAAATATAAAATTGTATGGTGATTCGTTTACATTTCAAATATCAATTGTAAAGTTCTTATCAAGAGATAATACTCCATCACTTACTTTTACACATATAGATAATGTAGCTCAACTTTCGAAGTTAATAGTAGTTGCAGTTCTTAGAGTACTTCAAAGTATACTAAATTTTGCATCATCTACTGATCCTGTTGTACAAGCTAAACTATATGTTAATGCTCAATTATCCTCTCAATCATCAGTTCAAATAAATGTTCAAATTGTAGTTCAAACAAATGTATTTTCTAAAATTTTGCTTCCACTCAATGTCAAATCACTTGGAGCTAGATTTAAGTCGTTTATTGTAATTGTTAATTCTTTTTCAGTGAAAAGTCATCCAGCATCTGTACTTCTAACTCTAATCAAATATGAACTTTTTACTTCAAAATTTGGGTCAAATTCTGCTATCAAAGTAGTTCAAGTTATACTAAAACTTGTATTATTATCACTTCAAGTTCAAGAAACTAAAGAGTATGTATAAGTATCTCCTGAGTCTTGATCTATTGAAGCAAATGTTTAAACTGTTGTTCAAGTTCACACATTTTCATCAATGTTATCATTTGTAATTGCAATATCAGTTGGTGTTTCATTTAAATCAGTTACATTTATTACAAAATCTTTATCATAACTCAATGTTCCATCACTTACTCTTGCACATATATTGTAAGTATTTTTTGTTTCAAAATTGTATGTTCAGTTACTACTTAGTGTACTTCCACTAATTGTGAAACTTGTATCATCTACTCATCAAGTTGCACATGTTAAGCTATATGTTAGGCTTCAATTATTTTCTCAATCATCAGTTCAAGCCAGTGTTCAGATTACTGTTGATATTGAACTATTTTCTGGAATTGAACTTCAACTCAAAGATAAATTGCTTGGTGCATTATTTAAATCATTTATTGTCATGTTAAATTGTTTTTCAGTTCAGATAATAAGTTCATCATTTCAAACTCATCAGATACTAAATTTTGTATCATCTGCTTTAGCAATAGTACAATCAAGAGAATATAAAACTGTTCAACTAGCATTATCTGCTGTAATTATACTAACAGTTGCACCAGAAGCTATACTATAATCAAAAGATATAGGTGATAAATTTAAATTATCTGTCGCCAATAATTGGGACACTCATAAAATAATTAGTAAAAATATACTAACTATATAATATTTAAAGTTAGAAAAAACTCTATTCATAAGCCTATAGAATTAAGTATTAATGCGAATATTTTTGATTTTTTTGTGATTTTTATTTTTTGTTTTATTATACAGATTTAATTATGTTATCAATATTTAATTTGTGAATATTTGCCTTTTTATTTTAATACTAAAAAAGTAACTTGTAAAAAGTTACTTTTTATTAATGTTACATACTCTTAATTTTCACCCCTTTCAAGAAATACCTAATTATCATCTCGCTTGTCCATCACTTTGATGCAAGAAATGTTGCTCAGGCTCATGATACACCTACACCATGTCAAAGTCTATTTTTTCAAACTGAACCAGGATCAAATACACTTGTTAAGTATGGATAATTTACATTTTTACAATCTGCTTTTTTATCTTTGCAATAATCTTTATAACTCATAGTTTTTCAATCGCTTTGTGAAAAATACCATGGTTTAATTATATCATTGTTGTAAGTTATTATCTGATCAGTTGTATCATCAACTATTTTGTTTATGTGAGGACTTCTTTTTTCTAAACCATATCATAAATATTTTTGAAATTCATCAGGATTATCAGATCAATCATATAATTCTCAAGGATATTTTCTAGCTTTTGTCATATACCATCTAGCATAAGTTCTTGCTGAAACTATAATTGTTTTGATTTTCTCAGTGTTATCGGTATCACTTACTTCTCAAAGTCATTTTAAATAATCAGACAATAATACACTATTAACGACTACTAACTTTCAATTTTTAATATACAAAGTTATATATCATCTAAATTTATTGTCATTGTATTTTTTTTGTTTATCCCATTCTGGAATTCTGTCCCACGAATCTATTTCTAGATAAGATCATTTATCTGATTTTATTGTAACTTTTTCCTTTTCTATTGAATCATTAATTAACAACATTCATGAATTAACCTTTATTTCATATTCTGTTTTTCACTTAACTATTTTTATATAATCTTCTAATGGATATGACAGTTTTATATCAATTTTATTATTTTTGTCATATCATGATGTGACAATTTTAGTATTTTTTATATATTTCTCTCTAATTTTGATAAAAACTTTACTTCTTAGTGATTTCAAATCTTGATTATCTGATTTTTCCAATTTATAATCTAGAGATGCTAATAATTTTAAAAGTTGATGTTCTGATAATTTATCAAGTTTTGCATCTGTAGCATCTTTTTTTGATTGTACTTTGTTTCTTATTGGAGTAAAACCTTTTGTTTTTAGTTTCAATTCATTTTTTAGAGTTTGGATTTGTTCATACAATTTATCTCATGGACAACTAGTATTTCAAACATCTCTATGTCATACCAATGTACTATTTTTATAACTTTCTATATAAAATTTACAATTTTTTCATACACAATCTCTGTGATAATCATGAGTATCGTTTAAATCAATTCAATATTTTTCAGTAAGATTTAAAACTAATTTTTTTAATGCTGCATATTGCTTATCAGATATCTTATCACTTCAATATTTTCAAATTACAGCAATTCAAACTGATGAGCGATTATTCCGGATAGCATGAGCTCATACTGTATAATCACCTCAAGCTCTTCACTCATATATTTCTCAGTTAAATCATATCATATAATTATAACCTACATCTCACCATCAATTAGTTATAGTGTGATATTTATAAATTGACCTAATGGCTTCAAGAGTTGACTGTTTATTTGAAGTATCAGTATGATGGACCACTATAGATTTAACATAATTTGTTTTTTGAATAGGCCATACTAGTTCATGTCAATCTTCAAAATAAATAACATCTGCCAATGTATTATCTTCTTTATAATTACTACTTAGATATTCATTTATTGCTTTATTTTTTTCTTTTTGTTTTTTTTCTTTCTCAGTTTCAACATATTCTTGTGTAGAATCAGATGAATCATCATCTTCTATCCATATTGAACTATCCTTGTATCTCCATATTTCACTAGCTAACCATTCACTTCTTTTTATTATATTTATATCTTCAGATCAATAAACACTATTAAAAATAGTCAAATTAAGTAAAATAATAAAGAAAATTATGATGTTTTTTTTACTCATAGGATTTTTTGTGGTAAAATAAGTATGGTAATTAACAATTAATAACTAAACATTAATAATGATAATTAACCCTATTATAAAATCATTTATCAAAATTACAATTTTAACTTTTGTTTTTTTTGTGTTTTTTTATTTATGAAGCACCCTGATACATGCATGGTGGTGGAGTAATGATGAGCAAACTACAAATTTAGATAATTTTGAATCTGTAGAAGACTATTCTCTAAGCGAAGTTTGAGTAGCTCTAAACATTAATGTATGAACAAAATTTTATGAGTGAAAAAAAGATGGAGAAAGCAATTTATTGTACAATGATATAGTAACAATAGCTACAATAAAATCTGATAGAAACCAGACAAATGAGATACTAATTACAAAAAACATGGAGTCCATAAGAGATTATATAAATATAGCTAAAATAGATATTAAGTCGTATTTAGATTCATCAGTTGATAGAAAGGATAATTATGAAAGTTTACTAAATCAGCTTAAGATAAGATATAAAATATGATATGCAAATAGTAAAAACTTAAACACTCAAATAGAATTGATTGTTAATCATTTAAACAGTTTAGAAACATCTATTGAAAATATCAAATCAAGTATGAAAATAAATATGAAAAGCTACAATTCAAAGTGATTGAGCAAAAATATAAATGATTATATTACTGTAAAAAATGAGTCAACATTGATGAAAGTATATCTACTTTTTTGTAGTAGATTCCAAGCATATTATAATTTTTTAAATGCTTATAACAAAGAAGTAATTACAACTTTGAGACTAAATCAAGATGCAATTATTAAAAATGCCTATGTTGTGGTACCTGAAAATTGAAGTGATTTGATTCAAAAATTGAATCTCATTTATAACCAATCCGAATTACCTGAAAGCACTGTAAGCAGTTCTAGTAGCGATACAACTTCTATAGACAATTGAAACATTACAAGTTCTGAAAATGGAAGTTCTAGCTTCTATTTTGATACTGATTCTCCATTTTCAGCACCTTGAAATTGAATTTTTTGAGATCCTTTCAATCTAAAAAACTGAACTTATGAAACTATAAAGGCTGATTGACAAATGAAATTTTGAACATCAAAGTACATAAATAATAACTAAATCATAAAAAATCTTTGCATTTTTTTCTTAATTCAATATAATTAGTTAGCAAAAAAATCTGGTGTATTTTCCGGATAAATGCTTTTATTTTTTAAAAATACCTATTATGACAATGGATAAAGATTCAAAGAAGAAAGTTATATCTGATTTTGCTACAAAAAAATGAGATACTTGATCTTCAGAAGTACAAGTTGCTATACTAACTGCTAGAATAGAAAATCTAAAATTACATCTTGATAGCCATAAAAAAGATAACCACTCAAGAAGAGGTATAATCCTAATGGTAGCAAAAAGAAGAAAAATGTTAAATTATCTAAAAAGAAAAAGTCCTGAAAAATATGATGAAGTAATAGGAAAATTAGGTATTAGAAAAGCATAAACAAACAATAAAAAAAAACTGCAAATTGCAGTTTTTTTTTTATTGCATCAATATCTTATCAACAAAGAAACTTACTAAATTTTGCCCAAATTTTAATCTGACTCTTTCAACCAATCTATCAACAATAAGGTAATCATAATCAGGAATTTCAAGCTTTAATTTGATTTCATGTTTATTAAACTCTAGTTTTTTTGAATTAATTTCTTCGATATTAATTCACATTGAAAATATGATTTCACTTAAATCTTTCAAAACTCAAATCTTGTCTAAAAATATTAACCCAAGTGAAACAATTATATAATCATCTTCTTCTCATTTTCTGTGAGCTGGCAACAATCTATCTTTGTTTACATCTAATAAAATAGGACAATTTCTGTTATGAATAGTAATTATTCATTTTGAATTTATATGCCCAACAATTTTATTTGGTACTTTTCATCAAGAAATACATTTTTTACATACTTTATAATCAATTCATCTTTCTCCACCAATAATAATTTCTTCTTTTTTTGCTTCAGTAGAATTTTCTATAATATGCTTAACTCAGTCTTTTACCTCTTTTTTTGCAATCATATTCTTCGACTTCATAATCTTTCTGATAATCGAAGAAGGATTAACTGAAAAATTTCACACTTGTTCAAGTATACTTATTCTTTCTTCTAGATTGTGTTCTCTATCGTCAATTACTCTCAATACTAACAAGTCCTTATCCAAGATTGGAAGCGATACTTTTTCCAAATATTTATTTAAAATATCTTTTCATCTTTCTACATTTATATCTTTATTTTCTTTTTTCAAAAAACTTCTTATTCTCTCTTTTGCTCTAGTAGTTTTAACAAATGATAACCAAAAAGGACTAGGTTTTTTTGAATTATCTGTGATAATCTGAACTACATCTCAATTTGATAATTCTTTATCTAGAGGATAAATCTTTCAGTTAACTTTTGATATAACCGTGTGATTTCAAACCTCAGAATGTATTGCATAAGCATAATCGATAGAAGTAGAACCTGCTGGTAGATTTACAGATAATCATTTTGGAGTAAAAACAAAGATTCTATCTCTAAACACATCTATTTTAAGAGATGAGATAAAGTCATTATTACCTAGATTTTCAGTCAATTCTTTCAATTCTTTTACCCAATCTATATCATGAGCTACCTGACTTCATTTTTCTTTATATTCAAAATGAGCAGCAACTCATATATCAGCATATTCGTTCATTTCATATGTCTTTATCTGGATTTCTGTTGGTTGTTGTCTAAATTCGGTCAAAAATCACATAATAGTTGTATGAAGACTTCTGTATCAATTTGGTTTAGGTAATGCAATATAATCTTTAAATCTATTAGGAATTGGAGTCCGCTGATTATGTATTATTCACAATACTTTATAACATGTTGGTATATCTGGAACCAATACTTTAACTCAAAATAAGTCATACATAGAATCTATATGATCAAATCACTTTTTTTTCATTTTTTTATAAATTGAAAATACTGATTTTACTCTATAAGTTACTTGATAATCCTCTATAATTCAAATCAATACTTTCTCAATTTCTTTTTTTGAATTTTTTTGAAAATGACTGATATTTGACTTAAACTCAATCATTTGTTTTTTAATTCTTTTATATTCAGTTGGCTCCAATATCTTAAAACACTCTTCTTCTAACTCATTTTTTAATGAGAAAAGTCATAATCTATCGGCTATAGGAGCATAAATATTTAGTGTTTCTAATGCAATTCTAGTTTGTTTATCTTTTTTAGGATGATGTTTTAAAGTCCTCATATTATGAAGCCTATCTGACAATTTGATAAATATTACTCTTAAATCCTGAGCCATAGCTATAAACATTTTTCTAAGACTTCATATATTTCTTTCTTCTCATACATATCTAATTTTAGATACTTTTTCCATTCACTCACACAAAAAAGCAATTTCATTTCAAAAAATAACTCTTATCTCATCTATAGTTCTTGGGGTATCTTCAACTACATCATGTAATAAACAAGCTTGTATAGTTGGAATATCTGGTTTTAAATCAAGTAATACCAATGTAGATTCTACAGGATGCAACAAATAAGGATCTCATGATAACCTTGTTTGTCATTCATGAGCATCACGAGCATAATCATAAGCTTTAAATATTTGTTCATTTATTTCCTCATAAGGTTTATCAACCATATAAAGTGAAGCTTTTTTTACTATTTCTTTAACTCTTTTATCTATCTTTGAATAATCCATATTATAAAATGAATAATTACATAAATTAAAACATAAAGATACAAATATAGGTTATATTATACTCATAATCATTGTTTTTGTAAAAAGATATTTAATAGTTTTAATTATTTTACTTTTACAGATATCTCAGAGTAAAATTTGTTTTCATTTTTTATGAAATAAACAAAAACTGTTTGAGTCCCATGTTTAAACTTTGTTTAAAATGGTCGAGTTTTTGAGTTTAATGAAGAAATTATGAAAACAAAACTATGTTAGGTATAATATTGTTTATAGCAATTATTTTGACAAAAATACAAATAATTATATAATTTGTAATACTATAATATAACAAATTTATAACTATGTACAATTTAATAAACAAGAATCTGAGGTATCTAAAGGAATATCCTATATTTAATAACAACAATGATTTTATTCAAAAGATAATAAAAAAATTGAATAAGGATAAAATAGTAGTTATTACATGAATGAGATGATTACATAAAACAAGTATTTTGAAAGAGTTTATAGAAAAAACAAGTAGCACAAACTACTTATATATAAACGATGAACTTGATGCTGAAAATACAATAAAAAATGATTCTGATTTCTTTGAATTATTAAAATTATATGAGAAAAAATACGATTTTTGTAATATCATAGTATTACAAAATGTAACTAAAATACAAAATATTAAGAATGTTATATCAGAATTATACAAATTAAAAAAATACAAAATAATCATAATA
This sequence comes from Candidatus Altimarinota bacterium, assembly GCA_010119095.1. Lineage (GTDB taxonomy): Bacteria > Patescibacteriota > Gracilibacteria > BD1-5 > UBA6164 > Altimarinus. The sequence continues at coordinate 1,739 of SAAG01000042.1, read as the reverse complement.
TGAAACAATATTCATATAGATTCCTCAAAAGAATTAGAAATTTGTAATACTGTGATATGACAATATATTAATTATTCTGTTAATGATTGGAAAAATATTTTAAACTACTGAACATTGCAAGAGATTAAATTACTCAATAATGATTACTTTAAAAAATTATTTCTAGATAATATAAAAAATAAAATAGTATTGCAGGATATTATTACAAATTATTCTATTAAAACTGTTATTTTGTTATATCATAGTATTACAAAATTAGCTTTTTTAAATACTAGTATGTCTATAAGAGAATTTCATAAATTAATACTTACTCAAAATATAAGCATTGCACTACAAACTCTTATAGATTATATAGATTTTTCAGTTAATTCTAGATTGATAAAGAGATGCCTTACATATGATTTAAAAAACAATAAACCTATAATAACTAGGATTAGATACTACTTTGCTGATATAGGGATAAGAAATACTTTTGCTTGAGAAAAAGTATCTGACACAATACTTGTAGAAAATATGATATACAATGATCTAATAAGTAAGTATAAAGAAGTATATAACTGAGTAAGTGGTAAATCTGATTTTTGTTTTTATATAAAAGATAATAATTCTATTATCCATATATCAAATGAAACAGATATAAATGAAATAAAAAAAGATATAAATAAATTAAATAAAATAGAAAGCAATTGAGAAAAAACACTAATTTTATCACATCTTGATATGATAGATTTTAATATAGACATAGATTGAGTTAAAGTTATTTGATTAAATAATATATAAGTAGATACTAAATCTCGTGAATTAATCTCTGTCTACAATTAAAATTGTAGTATCGTGATATTACAATTTTGATTGTAGACAGTATAACAATAAAAATAATCCTGATAATACTTTCAGGATTATTTTTATTGTTATGTATATTATGTTTTAGAAATTTATCTTCAAATATGTTATTGTGTTGGAGTTGTTGGAGTTGTTGGAGTTGTTGTAGTTACTGGAGGGGTTCATGGTAATAATTTATCAATTTTTGTTTCAATTTCTGAATCTCATTTATATTTTTCGTCAGTTTTAAAGTATTGTTCTTTAAACAATGTCTTAATAATAGTTTTTATTTTATCTTTATCGTCAATTCAAAATTTTGATGTAAGTTCTTTCATAACCTTTTCTATATCTATTTTTCATTTTTGTAACTCAAAATCATTTCTTAATGAGTTTAAAAAATCATTTTCTCTTCATTGCTTAATACTAGATCATCCATTATCTTTATCCTCTATAACTCAACTTACATTATAATTAATATTAACAACTGGTTGTGCTGCATCTTTACTATCCCCACTTGAACTTTTACCTCCTAGTGCTGCTGCTGTATCTGCATCACTTTCCATTCTTTTTCATAACAACATACCTTCTCAATGACGATTTTTATTTTTTTCATTATTATTTATCTCTGTAAATTTTTTAACAAATTCTTCTTGAGTTTTAGCATTTCTTAATTCATTAGCTCATTCTATTCATGCTCTCTCCATTTGAGCAGCAATTTCTTCTTTTCTTAAAAATAAATTTTTTTCATCATTATTTGCAAAAATATCTTTAAGAGCCCTAACTAATTCACTATTACTTTTTTCTCAAGCAGTTTTTATATCTTCTCAAAGTTTTTTCAACTCTTGAGTAGGTGAAAGAAACGATATATTTTTTTCTCACCATTCTCTTGCTTTTGTATCAGAATTTTGTCTAACTTT
>SAAG01000144.1 GCA_010119095.1 Candidatus Altimarinota bacterium | reverse complement strand
CTGTTTCTAGAAATGATAAAACAATAAAAATAAGAGCGAAAACTCAGATAATTTCCATAGGTATGTTTATATTTTCAAAGCTCATAGTATGTAAAATTAGTGATAATATAAATAAATATTAACATAATTTTATATTAATTACAAATATTTAATATAAAAAGTAAAGTAAAAAACATAAAATGATTTGATATTATGTTAAAAATTAGTATTAATAATACTAATTACTATTTAAATAGGGAATTTTTTTTATTATGTGAAATGGAGATAAATTAAAGGAACAATCATATTCTAATATAAAAACTGTTGAACTTAATGACATAACAAGAACAATAGTTTCATGATATGCTAAATCTGTAGATTTTATCGTAAATTATTTAAAATCATGAGAATTTTATGATTCATTGAATAAAGCATGAATTACTCCAAACAATATTACAACTTTTAGGATTTTTTTGCTTATAGTATGAGTTATGGCATTTTATACTGTAAATCATATTGTTGGATTAAGTATGATAACTTGATCATGAATTCTTGATGTAGTAGATTGAAAACTTGCAAGAAAATTTTGAAAAAAGTCAAAAGAATGAGAGACTTTTGATGCCTGATTTGATAAGATAACTGATATAGTATTGACAGTTATGGGGACTATAGATTTATCTAAAGTGTCATCTATTTTAGCTTCTGCAAATGGATGAATAGGAGTTGCAAAAACTATACAACATGTAAAATCACAATTTAGAAAATGAAGACCAACCCCTGAAGAACAGTTAGATATGACTACTAAGTGTATCTTGAAAGATGAAACTACTCAATATATAGATAAACCATCTTCATGAGCTGCAATCAATTATTGAAAATATAAAACCATAACACAAATGTCATCACAATTGGGTATATTGTGGACTACTGAATTAGCAAAACTAACTGAATTATGATTGTGAAAAGATGTACTTGATACTACTTTTGTATTTTCTTCTGCTGTATCACTTGTATTATGATATTTCAGCATAAAGTGATGAAAAAAATAAAATATATAACAGTTTAAAAAAGTTTTTTTGCAAAAAAAACTTTTTTTTATACAATAGATTAACTTTAAAAATTAATTAATAATGATAAAAGATGGCAGAAAAAAAGATACCAAAAATACCAAAGATACCTATAAAAAAACAAAATAGTTCAAAATCTATATTAGTTTTGATATTTTTAGCATTGATACTTGCAAGTCTTGTTTCATATATGAAACAAGGACAAACATACCAAGATACTGATATTTCTCTAAATTTACTTGAAAAAAAATTTAATAGTTGATCATATAAAGAGATTTTAATAGATTGAAATAAGGCTATAGCTACTTTATCATGAGCTAAAGAATTTGTTAATTGAGTAGAAAAAATTAAAAGAGATATAACTATATTACCAGCAACTGATTCGTTAAATGATTTATGACTAAAAAATCCTAAAGTATCAACAAATATAATAGTAAAAGATAATTCTTGAGACAAGTTTTGGTCAGAGATGTTACCAACAATCATATGATTTGTATTGTTTTTTGTTATTGCTATATTTTTGATTTCAAGGATGTGAGGAATGGCAAACAATGCTATGACTTTTGGTAAATCTAGAGCAAGACTTTATGATAAAGACAAAGATAAGATTATGTTTAAAGATGTAGCATGAGCTGATGAAGAAAAAGAAGAATTACAAGAAGTAATAGAATTTTTAAAAAATCCAAAGAAATTTAAAGACCTATGAGCAAAAATCCCAAGAGGTATACTACTTGTAGGACCTCCAGGTACAGGGAAAACTATGCTTGCAAGAGCAGTAGCATGAGAAAGTGATGTCCCATTTTTAAGTATTTCTTGAAGTGAATTTGTAGAGATGTTTGTATGAGTTTGAGCATCTCGTGTAAGAGACCTGTTTATAAATGCAAAGAAATTAGCACCAGCAATCATTTTTATTGATGAGATAGATGCTATTGGTAAAAAA
>SAAG01000143.1 GCA_010119095.1 Candidatus Altimarinota bacterium | reverse complement strand
GTCATTGACAATCCCATCTCCATCAGGAAGGTTTTGGCCAAGATCAATAATAATTCTGGAATTGTTCGTTGCAATTTCAGTTATGCAGCCGCCAATCTGGTTTATTCCACGGTGTATTGTGATTTTCATCTTTTAATATGCTGTTTTGCATTCCAGAGATTTTCTAAGGCAATACTTTTTATCTCTCCCTTTGGATAGATTTTTTTCTCTTTATATATTGGGTTGGATAATATAAGATTTTTCAGCCGGCCTTTTTTCTGATCATCATCAAAACCAAATATTAGAAGGGTTATTTTCTTATCAATATTGACTGGTTCGGGCAAGATTACTCCAAAGATTGCATTAATAATTTTAACATAGTTAATGTATTCTGTTAAAATTTCCTGCTTTTTGGATTGTAATTGTTTTTCATATCGTTCGATCTGATCTAGTACCTTTGGTTTACTTGTTGACCAAATTTCTTTATTTGAATAATGTTTTGCTTCAACAAACTGAAGCGTTCTTTCTGAATAATTGTACAGTACAATATCAATCCTATCATGTTTATTATTTTCGTCAAGAGATTGAAATGAAACTTCTATATCAATTACGACAACTTTGCTTTCTGATAAGTAAGAATGGTTTTTGTATAGCTGGGATACTCCTAAAGCTTCATTGGAGGAATAATTTGAACAATTCTCTTTAATTCTGGAATAGTTTGATATAAAATCTAAAGCTAGTTTGTGACTAGCTAATTCTTTTTCCGTTAAATAATTCTTTTCTGAAGATTCAATAGCTGCTGCATATTTAAGGTGGGTTTTAAAACCAGATTTGTCATAACTAAACAATCGACCACCTTTATGATAAAAGTCAACCTGGTTATTCCTAATTGTTAAAAAGACATTTCCCTCTCTACAATCCATCTCAATGCGCTTTTTCCATAAATCAGTTTTTTTCAAATTTTCAATAATTGAACCATCCAGTCGTCTTTTCATATTGTTGTATGTTTATGTTGAATTAAGCAGAAAATTCTATTTCTATATTAATTTCTCTTTATTGTACATCCAATCTTTTAATTCAATCCAAATTTGTTTTTCATTAGAATCAAAGTCTAAGTATATTATGCATTTATCTAGCAATTCATTATAGGACAAGGGCTTAAAGGCATGATGGTTTTTAATCTTTCCTTTAAGTTCTCCCAAATATGTATCATTTTCAACTTTCTTTGAAATGGGACATTTATCAGATTTAAAATAAACTAGATAAGACTCTGATTTTTTTTGCTTTGAATTTGCATAGGCTTCTGCAAAACAGATATTCCTCATCCATTGAAATTCTCCCTTTTTAAAAGGACATGGCGAATAATCATCATTTTTATCAAATTCCGTTAAAGAGTTGATGTAATCCCAATATTTTATTCCTTTTCCAGTTAATGAACATTTAGCTATTTTTTTATTTACAGGGTTTGTTTGTTCAATATAATCCCCATTACATTGAACGAGAAAATGTGTTGTTTTTTTTACCTGAGAGCAGCCTCCGCCATCCTTTTCGGTGAATTTGCTTTCAATAATTATAACAAAGTGCTCACTTTCAATTAAAACATCAATTTGTGACGACCTTTTCTCCGATAATATTTTTTTATCCGAGTATTCAAGTATGATATCCCAATTGTCTTCTTTTTTATTGAAAATCATATTTATCAATTTTGTTTTGTACGGAGAAAGTTTTAAGCACCCCCAGAAATCGATTGCCAATGCCTGTGAGGAATTTTTTTGGGCTACATCTTCTTTATGCCATTTAAATTCGTAAAAATTCTCAACAACGCCGACAGATCTATCATACAAATTGTCCTTTATTCTTATAATTTTCTGTTGATCCATATAAATATTGAATTTACTAATAATTAAATTTTTCGACTAAGTAATCTATTTTCATACAAATATATAAATTAAAATCCTATCGTTTTTAGATCGCCATTTTTTTGAAGTAATTCAGTGGAACAGATTTCTACAATTTTATCAATTGGCAGGGGTAAATCCTGAATTGCCTC
>SAAG01000142.1 GCA_010119095.1 Candidatus Altimarinota bacterium | reverse complement strand
TAAGGCTATGGACTCTGACTCCATCATCGTAGGTTCGAATCCTACATCCCGAGCCAACTAGGATTAAAGCAGGTTTCTAATTCAGGTTTTACTTGAATACGAAGCCTTTTCTTTTGGTCTATTTTTATGTTCAAAAATAATATTTTCACAATTTTTTTCTTTTGAACATAAGTTGCTTTCTTATAGTATTCTTTAGCATTATTAAGCAAATCTATAAACATTTCTAATTCCAATATTTGGTTTCTTTCTCCAGTGTCAATTTCATTTATTTCTTTTCTTAAAAATTCTATTTTCCTGTCATATTCATTTTTTTCATTATTGTACACTTCATACTCATCAGTATTTTTTTCTTTAATATGCATATTATTTTTTATATATTGATTCTTTTTGGACTTTAATCTTCAGATTTGTAAATTAATAGAAGATACTTTTTCTTTATTAGCTTCAATTACTTCATCTAGTTTTTTATTAACATAGTTCACATAAATTTTGTAATGGTCATCTGATACTTTAAAACCTTCTAAAGCATTTAAAATAACCTTATCAATATCTTCCATAGAGTAACTTATGTTATAATATTTAGAGTTTGAATTTGCACATCTATAGTTTATCTGATTTGGTTTTATTATATCTTTTAATTCTTTAATAATTCATTTTTCGTTTAATAATTTAATTTTACTATAAAATCTCTTTATATTTGGTAGAGAGAAAGTTAAGTGATAGTTATCATGTGTTAATATAAAATTATTATCAAATACAGCTATATCCTCATAAATATCTTTTTTCTTAAGTTTTGATTTTGTTATAGAATTATTCTCATATCTATAATTTAATAATTCAAATTCTTCAGAAGTAATCATTGGCTTATAATATGTGCTTGTTTCTATTAGATCAATTGTGTTATCTCAACGAATAAACTTTCAATAATAGAAATCATCTCTTAACATACTATTTAGAACTGATTTTGACATTTCCTTTGATTCTCATGATTTTTTATAATCTCTTTTATATCATGAAGCATTTATAAATTGTAATATTTTAGTTTCAGAAATTCAATTTAATTTCATTTGAAATGCTTCTTTAATTATATTAAAGTTATGAGGGTGAGGCTCATGAAATCATTGTTCATTAATAATATATCAATGTTTATAATTTCATAATGACTTTCAAGAGCTTAATTTACTTTTATTTCATCTTATAACATCTTCACTAAGTTTATCACTATATTGTTTTGAAAAAACAAACCATATTCAAAGCATCATTTTTCATGAAGGCGAGTTTTCAAAATGAAAATTTGTATATTTTAAATTAATTAGTCATTGATCAACTAAATCTATTAGCTCTCATCATTCAAACATATTTCTTGATTGTCTGTCAGGGGAATAACTTAATAATCATTTTACTTTTCAAGCTTTTATTAAATTAATCAGAGCTCTCCATTTTTTTCTTTTATGTGCTATTTTACCTGTTTCTTGTTCTTTTATTATAAATAAATTTCTTGTTTCTAAATATATTCTTCTATTGTTTATATCTTCTTCATTATTTTCTTTTTCAATCTCATATTCATTTTCAAACATAGAAAAATCAGTTAATTTTTCTTTTATTTTTATTCATTCTCTTTTGGCATATTCTTTACAAGCTTTTATTTGATCGGGAATTGATTGTTGTTGCTTTTCTGATGATTCGTCTGTTGATTTTCTACAATAAATTACATATCCTAATTCTTCCATATGTTCAAAAAATTAATATATATTTCTAAGAATTATATAAATATTGAACATAATGTAAAATAAAAAGGAAGCTTTTACACTTCCTTTTTATTAGAGTCAATTTCAGAAAATATTTTAGTTAATTCATATAATGCTTTTCAAAGAGTATCATTTGAATTCATATTTTCTTTTGTCTCTATTCAATTATCTTGTAGCATAATTGATAATGCTACTGTTGAATATAATATTCAATCAGATAACTTTAATAGACTTCACTACAAAGCCTATAATTATTATAATTATTTGTTATTTTAATCAATAT
>SAAG01000141.1 GCA_010119095.1 Candidatus Altimarinota bacterium | reverse complement strand
AGTTTTTTCTTTTTTGGTTAAACTTTGTATCATTAAGAATAATTCTTTTTTTCATTTTTCTGTACTTTTTGATTCAAATTCATCAAGTTTGTTTTTAAAATATATGTATGATCAATGATTTTTATTTTTTCAATCAATTAAATCATTTAAAAGTTTTTTTAGTGTATTATTTCTATTTTTTAAAAAGTCATAATTACTTTCTAAGTAGTCTTGAGTTATTTCTAATCAAACTTTATTTGCTTTTCAAGTTATATTAGTAGTAATGTCAGTTGTTACATTGGTAGTTTCTTCTTTTTCAATTTCTAGACTATTTAATAATAATACTACATCATTGTCATTATCGTATTGACCTCATGAGAATTGATCAAAATCAGAGAACTTTGATCACGGACTTAATTTTTCACTTTTTCAAAAATCAATAACAGTTACTTTATATTCGTTTTTAATTTTTTCAAACATAATATTTCTAGGATTTCATCATAAATCTCTATGATAAAATCACTCTTTATGAATCTCATCTATGAATTGTCTTATTTTTTTTACAGTATCATTTTTTTGTTCTTCAGTGTCAAAAATCATAGCTTTGGAAAAATTTTCTTTATATATTTTTTCCATTACAGGATAGGATTTCTTTCATTTATCAAATGTTATTGTTCAAGGGTTTTCTTTTATTAATCAAGATTGAAACATTATAAATAATAATTCTAACACTCATTCTTCGCATATAGAATCGTTTTCAAAATCAATTTTTCAATCTATCAGATATTTTTCTTTATACGAATTAAAGTTATTAATTAGGGATCAATCTCTGTTATTTTTTGTATGTCTTTCAATTTTTTTAAATAAAACATCCTTAACTATAGACTGCCATACAATGTTGTATAAAGTTTTTCAATTTATATATTCCATCAATATTAACTCGTTTTCTCAGTCAATAAAACTGTCTATTGGTACAGGTACTTTAACTCATGAATCCGAATTTTTAGCTATTTCATATACTGTTTTATGTAGTTCAAATTCATTGCTACTACCAGGTCTCAATCTCTTTTTAACTAGTAATAATTTTTTAAATCATAAATCTATTTTGTATACTTACCCTTCTTGTCATGCAGTAAATGAACTTAATTTTTTATAAGTTTCCAGTACTAAATTTCTTAAGTACTCTTTTCAAAGCAATTGAAATAATTCGTCAGTATCTGCATCTACAGATATTTCATTTTTATTTCATCATTTTTCATTATATAATGCCATTATCTTATCCATCACAGTATCAACTAATTCATGCACATCTGGAGTATATACTTGTGAGTCTTTTAATATACTTTGAGTATCTATGGAATGAGTTTTTTTATCTGGAGAATCTTTTTTTAGGGTCTTCATATATATAAATAATATAATATCTGTATTATTATAACTGAAATTTTATATTAATGCAAAAAATACTACAAAAAGTAGTTTTTTTTGTTTATTCGTAAAGCAAAGATTAACATGATGAAGCATCTACAAAAGTAGAAATTTGTTGGGGGTTTTAGTCTCTCTTGTACTATTACTAATCACAAATCTACAAAAGTAGAAATTTGTTGGGGGTTTTAGTCATATAAAAGCTTTGAAAAGCAAGTAAAATCTACAAAAGTAGAAATTTGTTGGGGGTTTTAGTCAAAAATGATAAAAGCTAGTTAATTATAATCTACAAAAGTAGAAATTTGTTGGGGGTTTTAGTCTAAAAATATGAACGATGTTATATAAATCTACAAAAGTAGAAATTTGTTGGGGGTTTTAGTCAAAAAATAATAAGTTTTTTAATAACTTATCTACAAAAGTAGAAATTTGTTGGGGGTTTTAGTCAAAATGAAAACAAGAAATTATTGTAAATCTACAAAAGTAGAAATTTGTTGGGGGTTTTAGTCAGTTTAAATTATCATAGAACTTGAAAAATCTACAAAAGTAGAAATTTGTTGGGGGTTTTAGTCGAGTTTGGTACTGATACTGATATCTTATCTACAAAAGTAGAAATTTGTTGGGGGTTTTAGTC
>SAAG01000140.1 GCA_010119095.1 Candidatus Altimarinota bacterium | reverse complement strand
TATATTTTCTATATTTAAGTTTCATGTATTATCTAGTTCTCATAATACTGATTTTTTTGTTGGTCTAACTAATGATTTTTTATTTATTGCTGATTTTAATTCTTCATATAAGTCTTGAGATGTAACTCAATTATCAATATTATTTTGTGTTTTATATTCTTCTATTGCTAAATATAATTTTTCTAGATCATCTCATTTACTTCAATCTTTATTTATTTTATTTGGTTTTTTATTTCATTCTATATCTGTAAATCTATCTTGTCATTTATCATTTAAAATTACATTTCTAGCTTTATTATATAGGTCTTCTCAATACTTCCCTATTAATGATTTTTCTTTTCATGGGGTAGATATAGATTCTTTATATGATTCTATTATGGATTTCATTCTAGCTGTTTCTTCTATTATTTTATCCTTAGATTCTTGATCTATATTTAAGTCTCTTAATTCTATTAATCCTGCTCATAATATTTCTGGATTAAAGTTTTTTGCTCAATCATTAAGTATTTCTACAATTTTTGTTAGATCTTCATTTTTTGCTAATTCGATTTTGTTTTTATCTTTTCATAATATAACTCATAAATCAATATATCATCATTTCATTATATTTTGTTTTTGACTTTTTCTTGCTTCTTCAATGATTCATTTATTTTGATCTATTATTTTTTGCATTCATGCAATATCTCATGATTCTCTTAATACATTTAATTCACTAGCAATATTTTCTATTTTTTGTTTATAAACAGGATCTGCTTTTTGAAAATAATCTGGATGAACTTGTCTTATTAATTGAGAATATATTTTTTCTGATTCTATTGTAGCTTTTCATCATTTTACTAAATCAAAACTTTTTTGTATTTCCATTCATGGATCTTTTCATTTAGTTCAAATTCATAATAGGAATAATGTAGATATAACTGTGGAATAATTATTTGCAGTCTCATCATCTAGTCATAAATATTGTTTTGATAAGTCGTAATTTATTTTATGTAATGCTTTAAATGGTAAAGGAGCTATTTCAGATATAGTTTCTCATGTTGGTCAAAATTCTGAAGTTACTTCTTTTGATAATCATACAGATATTGGAGAGAATATTCATTCTGCAACAGTAGATCATTCTTTAATCCAAGCTTTTCATAAATCAGCATAAGCTCATTTTAAGTCTCATGTTCTTGCTTTTTCTGTAGCCTGGTTAAACATTTCTCATCATTTAAAGGCTCATTTATAAATATTTTCAGCTATATTTTTTGATGCAGTTATTTTAGCTTGATTAATATCTTCTAACTTATTCCCTATTGTTGTTTTATATATTCATGATACAGAATTGTCTATTGGTATTTTTGCTATATCTGGAGATATTTGTGTTGGAGTTACTTGTCATGGTCATGTAGCTTCTGGAATATATGTTTTTTTCCAATCTTCTAATTTTGTATCAAAACTTGCAGGTTCAGTTTTTTTTCAAGCCAAAATATCACTATAATCTTGTTTAGTTGGTTGTGATATTGGTTTATTTACAACTCAAGATACATCTTGTGTAGGTGTATCTTGTGGTATAGGTTTATTTATTCTAGGTCTTTTTAATACTACCATATTTTATGTTTTATTTAAATAATCATAATTTTTGCAATTTATCGTAATATTTGTCATCATTAAATGTACCAGGTTTCCATCATTCTTTTTTTATTAATCAAGATTTTTTTATTAGATCTTCTATATATTTTTCATTTCATTTATTTAAGGTTACTAGTTGTTCTATATAATCCAAAGTGTCATCATTGTCTGATGTATTTTTTAGGTCATATACTATAGCATTATCACTATAATCGTTTTCTAATCAAGCTTTTTTTACAATTTCACTATCTGCTCATAATTCAAATTTTCAAGCCATATCTTCTTTTACTATTTTTTTTGCATTTCAAACTGTAATTTTTTTACCAATATCATCTGCAGAATTATCTTGAACTTCATTATATGTCTTTAAGTCTCATATTTTTGTATAATCATATGTTCAGTCTGCTTTTTTTAATCATCATTCTGGA
>SAAG01000139.1 GCA_010119095.1 Candidatus Altimarinota bacterium | reverse complement strand
AACTGCAAATATTCTGTATAGCGCTGATAATTAAGACTATCTTATTTGATGGTTATTTGACAAAATAACCATCAAATAAGTGATTTCAATTAGTCTTGAAGATTTCTTTGCTCTTCCAGAAATTCAATAAATTCATGAAAATTTGTAGACGGATTAATTGGGATTATTGTCACTCTAGATCTTCGACATGCTTCATGCCTGCTAATTGTAAGCTTCTCCTTAAGCCGGACGTCAATATGACCCTTTTTATACTCTATTCTGTTTCTATTGGATAACTCTCTTATACAATCCGTAGTAATAATCTGTGACCTTTGATTTTTATAATGTAATAAATACCAAATCTCTATAGATGGATTTGACAAAATTATTGAAACACCTCTTATTGCGCTTAATCTTTCTAGAACAGCCAGAATATCTGAATCATAAATTAAGAAGGTTTTATCACTTTCATGCTGTGCTAAGCCTCTCTTACATTCGTTTATATACCTTGAATTAATCTTATTTCCGGCAACTTTTGTTATTATCTCAATTGGTAATCTATACTCCCTTTTCAGGAAATTAACATACTCCTCTTCGGTTTCACCTTCACAAAATACCCAAATATGAGGATTAATCCTTCTGCCCTGGGACGCTCTACGCCTACTCGTCATACAATAATCCTTTTAGATAATTAGGAGAATCAATTATTATTGGAATTGCATTGAACCGACCCTGTAAGTATGCATTCTCAAGGTTCATAGTGTCTCTGAAATCACTGTAATCATAAAGTGAATACAAATCTGTAGAACCATCTCCTTTCTTATTGCAGAAGAAAATCTGGTCTTTTCTGAATTTCTTCAGATCAAGAAAGTTTGTATCGTGAGTTGTGCAAAGTAACTGGGCACCTTTACCAGCCTTGAACAGATTAAATATATATTGTACAATCATGGGATGGAGGCTCTCTTCAATTTCATCAATAAGTAATATCTTATTTGATTTGACTACATCCAAAAGAGTGAGCATAATGAAAAACATTTTGACTGTTCCTTGCGACTCCTCTGTAAAAAAGTCAAAAGGAATTTCCGGTGCGTTTTTATGGTAGGTTTTTATCTGTAAATGTTCCTGAATAACATCCTCAACTTTTATTGTAAGATTGTTAAGATCTGCATGGATGTTCTTCCCCGGCTTTTTAAGTACTTTAATCTTAACATCTATGATGTCACTATCTGCAATCTTCAGTGCCTCAATTAGGTTTTTGTTATTATCCTGGCAGATCTTTTCAATTGCCGACACTCCGAATCCCACATAATTTAAGATAAATGTATCATGAAAAAATTTAAAAATCTCTTTTGCAACCTCTCTATCCATCTGGCTGGCCCTGGAGATGTATAGTGTTTTTTCCGATGTATTTTCAGCTACATCAAAAGGTCTGCTAATAATTTTACCGAATGAGTATTTTTCCTTTTTAGCACTTCCTGCATTTTCATCTCTGGTAAAAATCTTTGTAATTTTTCCATTTGGATAATAGTGAAGGCTCTCAGTCAGTATTTTAGTCCTGTTCATTGTGAATGAGTACTCATATTCAATACCCTCTATTTCAAAATGAATAAAATATGAACTAGGCTTATCAGAATATCCGTTAAATTTAAAAGGTTGAAAATTATATACAGAATTTTCGTTATGGTTGTGGGATTCAAAAACCATAGCATTGCAAAACCTTATTGCTTTAATAATATTGCTCTTTCCTGAAGCATTCGCACCATAAACAACAATTGTTTTAAGTAATTCACTTCCATTAAAAGTGGCAATATTATCCTTTAGAGCTCTTGAATTTGCAGACCTAATAGTTGCAGCTCTAAAGTCTATACTAATTTCTTCTTTTATGGAGAAAATATTGCTTATGCGTATCTCGAAAACCATTTTATGCGCTCTATTTGTAATTTTTTTACAAATATAACGCTTTATTTTCATTTTTAGTATTTATTGCATCGGATTTCATAATATATCAAAAAAAATCACCTTACGACACCCTTTTAATTTTCATGATTAATCCAGCATATAGATATTAACCTTTATCCT
>SAAG01000041.1 GCA_010119095.1 Candidatus Altimarinota bacterium | reverse complement strand
AATATAATCAGAGTTTTTTGAATCAATATTATTTATTTTAGTTAATATATCTTTTTTCATTGCAGATGTAAAAAATGATGTATCAATTATTTTTATAGGACCTTTTGGAATATATATAAAATTATTTAATAATTTATCTCAGTATAAATATATACTTAAAAATAAAATTACTATACTTAATATTAATATATGTGATTTCTTAATTTTTTTCATATTATATATTTAATATTATTTATCTATATTTATTTTTTGTATAAAATCAAACAGAACTAACAGTTTATCTGGGCAATCATGCCTAGATGTATAACAAATCTCTTGTCATTTCGGAAGTTTGGTATCATTCTTGTTTTTTATGATTCATTCTAATTTATATCAATTAATATAGAATAATATTTCTAACTTACTTTTGTCTCATTCTATTAATAATTTTTTCTTAGTATATCAATCATTGCTGATATATGTTTCAAGAGTAATTATTCATATATTATTAAGAAATTCGTCTACTGTATTTACAATATCCTCTTGATACGATGAGATATCTTGATTTGAAGAAGCTTTTATATTTTTAAATTTATCTTCCAATTTATTAACATCCCTTTCATTCATTAATTTTTGAAGATGTTCTACTTTCTCAAGAGTCTTCTTTGATTCTTCTATATCCTTAATATGTCAATATTCACTTCAATAATATCATATAATAAGAAATATTATTGATCAAATAAATACTATGCCAATATAGTATATATAAGATAGTTTTTTCTTGTAAACTATAATTATTGGAATTAAAAATAATATAATATATGAAACTAAATATATTAAATAGAATATTCATAATGGGTAATCCATAGTTAAGAAATTAAACGGAAATGACAGAAAAAGTATTATTGATAATGCTATTGGTAGCCATATTTTTTTATTGATTTTCATATCGACTTTTTTAAAAATTATTAATATCTATAGCCATATATAATACTATTAATCCTATAATAAAATATATTATCATATTTACTTTTATTACATCTTTAATATTAGTAATTTTTAGTTTAATTATTTTACTAAAATCATCTCCCCGGCACTTCTACCAAATACTTCAGTATTGTAAAATTCGCTAATATAAGAAGGTTTTACATAATATTCTCAAGCATGAGTGAATCTCACTAGATATGACACATCATAAATTCAAGAATATAGTGTATTTGTATAACCAAAATATCTATCTAATCTGTATTCATTTTTTTCAAAAATATCATTTCCAATACTAAATGCTTTTTTTGAAGAAGTTGCTAGATTTGGATTAACTACCTCTGCTCATGCTGGTATAAATCATTCAAAAGCTACTTTGTCTCTTGTTTCTGGAGTAATAATTCTGTTTCTTACAACTACTAATTGTCATACTTTAAAGAAATTGAGTTTTGTTAGATACTCATAAGTAACTTTTTTATATTTTAATTCTTCATAAGATATAGTTCATTTTAGATATTTTTTCCATTCTTCTTTCTTTAGAGAATCGATTTTTCTATACTCATTGTAATCATAATATTCCTTTATGACAGCAAATCATTCATCTCTTGCTTCAACATTTTTTGATGGTAAAAAGTAATCCATACTTAAATCATAATAAACTTTTCCGTTTCAAATCTTTGAGATATTTAATATATTTTGATCTTTTAGATTTTTTATATCAATTACTTTACTAAATACTTCTAACTTATTTTTATCATTTACTATTTTTTCATCAATAATATTTGAGTTAAGTTTAACTTTTGCATTGAAGCTTATATTTTTTAACTCTGCACTTGTAGACATATAATATGAAATAGCATCTATAACTTTATTATTATCCTGAGTAGAACCAAAATTTCCGTCTTTCTTTTGACTAATTAACCATCTATTTAAGTTTTCAATAATATATGCACTATTATCAACTTCTTTTTCTCATAACAATGAAATAACCTTTAACAACATAGATGTATTTTCTACTCTTGAATATCAATTTGTTCTTCAAATATAAGCTCATCTTGGATTGTATACAAGTTCATTATTTATAATTTTTTGAATACTTTTATTAACTTTATTATTTAGTTCAAGTTTTTCTTCAGAAGATAATGATTTTATTTTAGATAAGTTTGCTACTACAAAAGCATTTTGTAGTATTGAGGAAATATCATCCTCCTTAATATCTAATAATTTATACATTTTCAATGTCTCATAATCAGTATTATCATATTTTTGTATTGCCTCTATTGCCATCAATCTTTCTAACTCTGTATATTTACAATCATCATATTTACTTACTCTACATCACTCTCTTTGATTTTTATAGAATCTACTTTTTATGTATGATACTAAATCACTTAATACTTTTGGATCTTGTTTATATCATATTTTTCATAATTCTGATAAAGAGTTTAATATATATGTTGATAATCTAAAATCAGAATAATTATTGTAGTATGATGATACATCATACCAATATACAAAACCTCAATCACTTTTTTGGAATTTTCTAATATCTACAAGATATTCTTTCATAACTTGATCTAAACTAATCTTAACATAAGAATTTCCATTATGTATATCAATCATTTTTGTTTTTAAATCATATGAAATTCCTAGACTGTCATATAGTTTTTTAATGTATACATTTGGCATTATTGCAGATGTTTTTTGTTCAGCACATCCGTAAGGATATCTATTTAAATAATCTATAGAATCAATCAAATTATTAAACAATGTTGCACTATAATTTAATTTTACTTGCCCAATTTTGTTTTCAAGTTTTCAGATATCGATATGCTCGTCAAATGAAGAATACTTTGTACTTCATACAGTTGCCACAGATTCTTTAGTAGTTGAATCTTTTATCATTATACTTTTTTCTATTTCATCACTATTTGCTTCGTCACAATTTTTTTCACATATTTCATCTATTTTGAAATTTACCTTAGAAACAGCATTATTTATATTTATAAATTTTGCTCTATCATACACTTTCACTTTATAATTTACAGCTTTTGATTCTCAGTTTTTTATAAATAATTTTCTTTTATTTCATCATTTAACTTTAACATTTGTTGCATCCAATGATATCTCAAAATCAGTATCTCTTCCTGTTTTATTAAATACCACTGGGGATATATCTATCTCATCTCATACTCAAAAAAAGTTAGGTAAGTTATCATTTATTATTACTTTTTTTGCAGTGGTAAATGTCTCATATGCTACTCAAATCTTATTATCATCTGGAGTATTTACCACAATTTCTACAACCCAAGTAGTCAAATTGTCTGGTAATACATCACTTTGAATGTAAATCTTTCCATTTGCTCATGTTGTAAAGTCAGCTTGCCAGAAAGCAGTATCTTTAAATACTCATCTTTTTTTCTTACTATCTCATCATTTTATTTGTTCTCATGCTCATCATTTTTCTCAATTTGTTAAATCTTTTACTTCAAGTTTTTCAATCAGATTTATCATTGAGCTGTACATTACAGTTCACAAATATCTCTTCATATCATAGAAAAATGCATATGGATTTTTCTTTGGATTTCATACTAAAGCCAGTAAGCTTTCATCAACTATAGATATTGATCAATTAGCTCAACCTACAGGATTTCATTTACTATCGTTTACAACAATTCCTATTCCAACCTTGTCTCATGGTTTATAACTTGGCTTATCTTTCAATATAGTAATATCAAGTTTCTTATACTCAGTATTTACTTTTGTAGATGCTAAAGCTCTTTTATATACAGGTAAATTATTACCTTTTTCTGTTCAAATTATAAATGCTCTAATATAAAAATTTGGATAATAATTACTTTTTACAGGAATCATGATTTTATCACCATATGACTTAATATCGTGAATGAAATAGTCTAAAATACCATCATCTTTTTCAATCAAAATCAATGCTTTTCCAGTATTTATTGGTGATTTTAATGTATATATTGATTTTTCTCATACAAGTACTTGTGTTTTCTCAGCTATCAATTCAGTAGTATCATTATTTGGATTATACCAAGAAACATAGTCATCTGAGGCTACATAAGTATAACTAGTTGAAACAAAGCTTTTTGCATTTTTTCATGTATATATTGCTTTAATAGTATATTCTCAAGAATCTTTTGTTATAAATGTATCTTTTGCAATTCAATTATTATCAGTTTTCACACTATACTCAGCCTCTTTTGTTTCTTCAAGAGCATATTCATCGTAAAAGAAACCATCTATTCATTCTTTTTTTACTTTTTTCCGTTCTCTTTTTATTAATTCTACTTTTATACTTTTTCAAGACAATGGTTTAGCTTGATGATCCAATGCTACAAATTTAGCAGCAATTCATTTTTTCTTATCGTTCCAATATGGATTATCAATTCAAACATATCAATCAGTACTATGTAATATAGTTGAAACTGTTTTATTAACAGTCTTTTTTGTATCTTTATCTTCTATTTCTATATTGAAAGAATATATTTTTTCTGCATCTTCAACTTGTTTTGGAAAAACATAGTTTATATTTGCATTTCAATTCTCATCAACTTTAAACTCTTCATAATCAGACAAATTATCATCATAACTACAATATCCCCAATAAATACAATCAAAATAGGCATATCATTCTCAGAATTGATACTCACTATAGTCTTTTGCATCAAAGAAATATCTCTGAGTCAATATTGAATAACTTCATTTAGTGCTTACTAGTTTTCATCAAAAATAATATTCTGGACTAACTTTCAAAGAAACTTTTTCTCACAACAAAAAGTCTTTTTTTAACTCTCAGACCTCTATTTTAAAATCTGGTTTTCTGTATTCTTCGATATTAAAGTATGCATTGTTTCTATAATAATTATTATCTCAACTTGTAAATCTAAATGTAAACCTTCAAAGAGCTACTTCTTTTGGAATAACAAAATTTGTATTAAAATTTGAATTATCATCAAGATTTATATCAAGAGACATTATTGATTTATAGTTTGAATCAAGCACTTCAAGTTTTCAAGCTTTTATATCTGATTTCGTGTATCAATTAAATTCAAATTTTCTAAGTAATCACTTAATATAAACAGTATCCCCTGGTTTGTATATAGGTCTTTCAGTGTATAAATATAAATAATTTTTTTCACTTGTTTCAGTTCATCAATAGTATTTAAAATCATAATCTGAAAACATATTGTGATTTAAGTCTACAACTCAAAAATATTTATCATTTGAAGCAAATATATAATTGTAATCTTTGTTTGAGTCAAGCTCCATTATTCAATTATCTAATACTTTAGAGAAGCTTTTATCAATTTTTGAAATAGCTTTAGAGTAAGAATCATATTTATAAAAATCAAATTTTAAGTCATCAACTTTATTTCAATTAAAATCAGTTACATAAAGTATTTTCTTGTTAGTAGCTGATTCTAAAGTCATATTTAAATCAGATCTAATAAAAACATTTGAAAACTGTTTTCTTCATCATGCAGTTCACCTAACTAGCAATATATTAGCATCTGTTTGCTCCGATAATATATCTTTCTCTATATCAAATTTATTATTTGTTAATGTCCAATGATTATTTTTTACACTCAATGTTTTATTGATAGGATTTTGACAATTAAATGTATCGTTCCATCTATTGTTTGAATAATAAATTAATTGTTCATTATCAAGCATACAAACTTCAACATCGATACTATCTAGGTTTATAGTTTGTAGATTAACTACCAACGGTAAGTTTTTTGGAATTAAATTTGTTTCTTTGTTAAGAGAAATATATAGATATTTATCTTTGTCTTGTATCTCTCAAGTAACTACATCTGCAGCAAAAGTATTACTAAGATTATTTCAGTATGTATCACTAACTTTATTATTTATATTAATGTTGTATTTACTATTTGGATTTAATCTCGTATTGATTACATACAAGATACTTCAATCTTTTGGTCTTGGACAATATCATTTTCCGATCAATACATCATCACTCAATTTGTTTAATTCTTCTTCATTATAATAACTTATTCAAAAATCTTTCCGATCATTGTATTCAATATATTCTCATTCTGATACACTTGATACTTTTGAACTAGGTGAAGTAATAAGTAAATCTTTTCTAATATTCCAACTATCTCATTCAATTTTGTTATTTAAGTACAAACATGATTTAGAATATGATAAGAATTTGTAATTTCTTATCTCAAACTTAGGAGATGAAACAAAATCGTTAACCACATCTTTGTCTAAATTTAAATTGATTTCTTTTTTTACTATAAGTTTATATTTTTTGTTATTTATTAAATTATTTAAAAAAGTAAGTTTTATAACCTTTTTATTATCTATAATTTTTCAGGTTCAAGTTTTACTATATTCTTGCTCCTTTTTATATGCTAAAGTAAAATTAATTTTATTTCAGTTATCATCTTCAAAAGAAAATAATTTCTTATCTAATACATTAATTTCTTCTTCAAAATTTAAAGTTAAAGTAGTATTTTTTATAGGTAAATTATTGAAATCATCAAAACTATTTGTATTTATAAGTTTTCATCCTGAAAAAACATTTTGATTTACTGATACTTTGTTTAGAAATTCTACTGATTGAGTATATAAAACTATTTTTTCTAGAGTTGGCATATTACCATACTTTGGCATTATTCATTTATCAAATTCCAAAGTGTATCTTTGTCAGTATTTATAAGTACCTCATTGTATATTTACAACTACAACACTTTCATTTGTTTTATCATATGTTAAATAAAAATCTTTTTTCTTTCCTCATTCAGATAATTTTAATTTATCTTTTAAGATGTCTAGATTTGGAGCAAAATTGAATCTGATTTTTATATTATTTTTTACATTAAATTTTTCATCTACATAAAATTGTAATTTTGGAGTAGTTATCTCTACACTACTTCCTGATCATAGCTTATATAATAGTCAGCTTGTAATTGGTACACTAACTTTATATTTTGTAGCACCCAAAAATCAATCTTTAGGAATATATTCCATAACTGACGAAGTTGTCCATTTACATACTCAATCCAGCTTTGGTTCAATAACTATTGGACATGGTAGCTTGTCTTTTTCATCTAGATTAGTTAAAGATACCATTGGAATATTAAAAAAAACTGCAATGTTTTGAGATAAATTTGTTCAAACACTTTCATATTTATCTTCTTTATCTACAATTTTTTCTTCATCTGAATAATATGATATAGACATATCTCATTCTATTTTCTCTTTTATATCTCCTATGTCTCAATTTGGAATTATTTGTAATACCTTAGCTCAATCAATAACTCTTACGATATAATTATATTCCTCAATAAGCATTTCTCATTTTGTTGATTTAAGTCATTGTTTTAATGTTATAGATAAATCATCTCAAATATTTAATTTTTCTAAGAATTTATATCTAATAACATTTGTTCAAACTAAAGATACTTCTCAATCTGTTTTTGGACTAATTACAAAATTGTCTTTTGTAACTGTTTTTGAATCAAGATCCTGAGATAATGTAAAATCTATATATCAAACATCATAAGGAATCTTTCTATATGAAAAATCAAAATTTCAAGCCAAAACTTTTAATGTATTATCTACAAAGTATAGATATCAAAATACTCATAATATTGCTATTATAAAAGCTATAAAAAAAGAGATTATTTGTTTTTTATATAGCTTTACTTTTTCCAAAAAAAGATTAAATTGCATATAACTAAAGATTAAGAGATTAAAAGATTAAGAGATTAAGAGATTAAGAGAAAAAGTATAAGAATATTTTTAAATTCTCATACTCTAAAACTCTACTTCTCTTTAACTTTTTTATTATATCCCTAAATTTAAAAATACAATTTTTTATATGACAAAATTTAGTAGACTATTAAAGAAGAATCAGAGTAAATATATATTTATTATTTCATTAATATTTTTATTATTTTTTGTTGTTTATATTTCTACCTTTATAATCAAACCAAATATACAGCAAATCCCTTATTCGACTGTAATTTACGACAAAAATAATGTACGAGTTTGAGAAATAATAAAAGATAATAAATATAGGCATGAGAAGGTTTTATTTTTAGAAATTCCTGAATTTACAAAAAAATCTATAATTGCTCTCGAAGATAAGACTTTTTTTTCAAATTCTTGAATTGATTATAAAGCCATTTTTAGAGCTTTTTTAAATAATTTTCAAGCCTGAAGTATAATAGAATGATGATCAACAATTAGCACTCAGGTTATTAGAAATAATTATTGGTTAAACAAAGAAAGAACTTTTTTAACAAAAATAAAAGAATTTTACCTTGCTATTGCTTTAAATAATAATTATAGCAAAGAAGATATTTTATCCAATTATCTTTGAAATATATATTATTGATATCTAAATTATTGATTAAAATCTGCATCAAACTACTATTTTGACAAGTCTCTATCTAATCTAACAAAAGCTGAACAAATAGCACTTATTGCTCTACCAAAAAATCCAAAAAAATATGATCCCTATATAAATAAACAAGAATTTAAAAATAGGTTTAAAAATATAGCTAATTACTTATATGAAAATAAAATAATTCAAAAAAATGAACTTAATGAAATTCTCAACGAAAAACTAGAATTTAACGAAAATCATGACAACAAATTACCATATATCGTTGATTATTTTAAAGGGTTGTGAAATTGAAAAGTACAGGAGGATATTATGAACTCTGAATTATTCACTACTATAGATTACAATCTAACAAAAAAAATCTCTGAAATCTCAAGAAATAGCATAATCCCCCTTATGTGGAAAAATGTAAAAGATTATTCTGTCATCATTATAGACAGAAAAACAAATTCATTATTGACAATGATATGATGAATAAACTACTATTGAAGCGACTGACAAGTAAATATGACTACTTCACCTAGACAAGTATGATCAACAATAAAACCATTTACTTATGTTCTTGCATTTAAAAACCTATGATATATTCCAAGCACTACAATTACTGATCTACCTGTACAGTTCCAAACTGATTTATGATATGCTTACAATCCAAAAAATTATTCCCTAGATTATAAATGAGAAGTTACAGTTGCTGAAGCATTAAGCCAAAGTATCAATATTCCAGCTTTAAAAGTCGCTGAAAAAGTAGGAGTAAGTAACTTACTTCATTTTCTAAAAAAATTATGAATTACAACTCTAACTAAAGATGAAAACTATTACTGACTTGCTCTTACACTATGAGTATGAGAAATAAGTCTTTATGAACTTACTAGAGCTTTTACAATCTTTGCATATGATGGTGAATTGTGTGATGTAAAAGTAATAAGTAATACAAACAAATCTTGCAAAAAAATAATCGAAAAAAAATATACTGATATGATTAATGAGATTTTAACAAATAGATACTACAAAATAAATGCTTTCCCTATAAATTGAAACCTGGATTTTCCTGATAAAAATGTATTTTTAAAAACATGAACATCAAGAAATTTTAAAGATAACTGGACAGTTTGATATACCGATAATTATATAATCTGAGTTTGGGCATGAAATAAAGACGGTAGCGA
This sequence comes from Candidatus Altimarinota bacterium, assembly GCA_010119095.1. Taxonomy (GTDB): domain Bacteria; phylum Patescibacteriota; class Gracilibacteria; order BD1-5; family UBA6164; genus Altimarinus. Next base: position 1,254 of record SAAG01000041.1, on the reverse strand, counting down.
AATGAAATGAGTTTCTTGAGCAAGTTGAGCTTGAGAAATATTTAAAAATATTGTTGATTATATTGAAAAGGATTGAGGTGAAAGTGAAATCAAAAAAATAGAAAAAGAAAAGATTAGTTACCTAGAAATAACATCTCCTCTAAATAATAGTAAATACAAGATTGAAGAAACAAAAGAAAAAAATAAACCAAAAATAAAACTAGAGTTTTCTACAAGTCTAGTTTATGATAAATATAATTGGCAAGTAAACAATGAAGTGATTGATGAAAATTTCTACACTTTAGAAAAATGACAAAAAGAGATAAAAATTGTTCTTTATAATAAAAAATGAGAAGTAGTTAAAGAAGAAACAAGTTGGATTTATGTGGAGTAAATTATCTAAAAAATAATCAGTATCATCAGGCAGGAACTGATAAATTTGTTCATAATTCATTTTTTATAATGTTTCAATGATTTCACAAAGATAAAGGATTAACGACTCATGCTCATGCTCATCTTGTTCAAGATTCAAGTAACCAATTTGTTCAACTTGCAGGGTTCCATCATCATCTATGAACTTCAAAAATAGTATTATTTGAATCTTTATCAAAAGTGTATCAATTAACATATCATTTATGTCTTGTTTTTCATAAATTTGTTTGAGCTGTAATATTACTACTTGTTTCCCCTGCTTTATCCTTTAACTCTGCATTAAATAAGTTACTATTTATTTTATCAAAAACAATATAATTATTATTTCAAAACCGATAAAGCATTATTCAATTGTAATTTAAATTGTTAATAATCATATTACCCATAGTAGTTTTTGTTAGCTTTCAAAAAAAACTATTTCATGAAGTAGGGGTTCATCATGCATGTCAACCATAATTTGAACTAAACATTGTCCATCATCATCAATCTGTTGTCATATCACAATATGTTTGAATTAATCAATTTCAAGAATAAATATAATAGTATCCATCTTTTCATACTAATGTTTTTACTTTACTTAAATAATCTTTACAAGAATTTTGTATTGATCATGCCATAGAAATTTTTTCTAATATATTTATTGTTGCTCATGTTCAACTTATTATTTCTTGATCTGAAAATATAGCATTGTATGAATTTGTTGTTGTTACTATATCTAAATATTTTGCTAAAATTATTGCACTAACTTCTTGGATTGGTGAGTTTGTTCAGCTTTCTGTTAGTATACCAAGTTTCTTTCATATCACTGTTGGATATCTTTTACTATAATCTACTGCTTTTGTT
>SAAG01000138.1 GCA_010119095.1 Candidatus Altimarinota bacterium | reverse complement strand
ATCATTTCCAAAAAACTATCAAGTCATCTTTCTTCTGTATCTGCTTCTATTTCTTTTCAAGCAAGCATAGAATACATCCTTTGGATTGTTGAAATAGTTACTTTTGCTACATCATCTATTTGATTTGATGACATATTTTGTATATTGTAAACTTCTGTGAATTTTCTTCAATCGTTTGGAAGAGAGAAATTTTGAAATTCTTTTAATGTTTGTCTAGCTAGGTTTCATCTATCAACCAAGAAAAGTATTCTTTTTGATTTTGTGTGTTTGATAAGTCTGTAAGCAATATTACAAAATGTAAAAGTTTTACCTGTTCAAGTAGCCATTTGTATCAAAGCTCTTCTTCTACCATCTTTAAGTGAAACTTCTAAATTATTTATTGCTTCTATTTGCACTTTTCTCAAGTGTCATATATCAAGAGGAGGTAATTTTTGTAAAAGTTCTATAGAAGGAGGATCAATTTTTACAAGTTCTAATAATCTTTCTGGAGTATGAAAAGTAAATACATTTCTACTTGTAGCTTCAGGTTCTGTATGATTTGTAAATCTAGTTTCAGCTCAAGTTGATTCGTATGAAAAAGGTAGGGGTCTTTTGTATGTATCCACAAAATTTTGAAGTCATTCTATATATTTTTTTGATTGTGTTTCAACTCCAGACAGAGTAGTTCACTCTTTTTTTGCTTCAATTATTCATATAGCTTTAGAGTCTACATAAAGCAAATAGTCTGCAAAACCATGTCAGTTTTTTAGAGGAAATTCTCTAACTGCAATTCAAAAAGAGGCTGTGATATCAAGACTATCCATATCTTGAATAGTCCAACCAGCCTCTTGTAACTCTTTATCTATATTTTGTCTTGATTTTTGTTCAGGAGTATGAGCCATTAATTAGAAATTAAAATATATTTTGTATATAATAAAGATTTTTTAGAAAAAATCAATTATATATTTCAAAATACACACCTACCCCCTCTCTTCCCATCAAACAACATCTCCATCGCATTTTCCATGGAATGTGCTTCAGTCATCACTCATGAATTAACAAAAAATATCTTATCAGCATTTTTGATAGTATTTTAGTCTATGAATTGTAGTAAAAAAAAATCTATATTTTAATTTTTTGCAAAAAATTAAAATATAGATTTTTATAATTTAAAATTTAGGTTAATTTAAGTTTTCTTTTTTCTATTTTCACTTTCTTCACTCTTCAAAAAATTCTTTCCACTTTTCAATTTTTTCTCAACTTTAATAATACTATCTGTCGCTGGTAATTCTTCTGGCATTGTTCCTCAAAGTTTTTTAATAGTTTCTCTTACTTCTTTTCAAACTTCAAAATGAGCTTGATTTGCTTTTTTCTCTCATAAAATATTTTCTCTTTTTAGTTTTGCTTCTGCTTGAGTTGCACGGAATAGATTTGCTGCAAGTTCTTCACTTCACATATGATCAAGTATCTTTTCTGATTTTTTAAGTTGTTTTTTTGTATGAATTCATTTTGCATCTAATCAGTTGTAAAGTCACATGTATCAATAATTTGTAAAAACTCAATATAACTTTACTCCTGCTTTGTCAGCAGTTTCTGCAAGAGATTTATTGTGTTGAGACATCTCATCTCTCAAATATATTCTTTTATTATCTTCTAAAAGTTGTTCATTTACTTCTTGTTTTCTTGTCTGAATAGCAAAATAAGTTTGTCATAGTGCTACTATTTCTTTTCTTGGATTAGCATTTTGAATTATCAAATAACAGGCATAACGAGAAAGTTTATAATCATCTATTTCTCTTAATGTTTCTTTTGGTGTTCCTGTTGCTATTTTTATCATATCGCTCACCTCAGCGAAATGATCTCTTATAGATTGGGAGCTATTTCTACCTCCTCCTACCCTCCTCTCTTCCCATCAAACAACATCTCCATCGCATTTTCCATCGAATGTGCTTCAGTCATAACTCATGAATTAACAAAAAATATCTTATCAGCATTTTTGATAGTATTGAGTCTGTGAGCTATGATGACTTTGGTTGTAGTTTTAGGCAATTTACAAAGTATCTCTTCTAAGAGTTGTTCTGTAACTGTGTCTATATTGGCAGTTGCTTCGTCTAGTATAAGTAGTTCAGGATTTCT
>SAAG01000137.1 GCA_010119095.1 Candidatus Altimarinota bacterium | reverse complement strand
GATACAATAGTAGGTACATGAGTGAAATTGGTAGAAAAAGTAGTATCAATAACAATACCAAAATCATATAAAACATGTAAAGAGATATATGATAATAAAAGTATAACAAATTGAATAGATTGAGTCTATAAAATAAAACAAGATTGAGCAGAAATACAAGTTTATTGTGATATGACAACATCTTGATGATGATGGACATTAGTTGCATTTAATAAAACTAATTCAACTCCAGTTTATGATAAAGATTTTATGGTAAAAGCAGTAAATATTGAAAAAGTATATGACAAAGATATAACTAATTATTTAGCTTCAATAAATCCAGAAGATTTTTCAACAAGAAACAATACACAAGATGTTATGTTAAAATCGTCAGTATATTCTGCAAATCCTATAATTGATCTTTGAACTTGAAATTGGGATTATGATAATACTGATTGTGCTTGACTTTGACATACATCAAGAACAGCAGGATGTGCAGGTCATTGATGAAATGATTCATGGAGTTCAACAGATAAGTATAATATAGCTATTTATCCTATTGCAGCTACTGCAATAGCTCCTTATTATACTGAACTATGTCGGGCTTGAAAGTGAAACTGTAACTTCGAATTTTACCTAAGATAATTTTTGTACTTTACAAAAATTATAAATCAAATAAACTAATTCCAAATTTTTTATTCTTGAATTATAAAACATGTATTGTCCAAAGTGTAAAAGTGAAAATACTAGGGTTCTTGATACTAGAGTAGCTGAAAATGGTAAACTAGTAAAAAGAAAAAGAGAATGTGAGAACTGTTTTCATAAGTTTACTACTTTTGAAAGGATTGAGTTTCCAAAGTTTTTTGTGCTTAAAAATAATTGAAAAAAAGAGTTTTACAATAGAGATAAACTGGAGGATTCCATTTTAAAAGCATGTAATAAAAGATATATTGACTTGGATAGGATTGAACAAATGATTATAGATTTAGAAAATTCATGGGCATCAAATAAAAGAGCTATTTCAAGCAAAAGAATATGAAAAGATATACTTGAATGATTAAAAAAATTGGATGAAGTTGCTTATATTAGATATGCTTCGGTATATCACAATTTTATAAATAAAAATGATTTTTTAGAGTTTATAAGTTGAACAAAAGATAATAAAGAAAATGTTGAATAAAAATGTCAAATTGTACTATTTGAGTGTACAAGTTTCAAGGCTTTTTTAAGATAAAATAGACATATTTTATATCAAAATTCAAGGGCTATAAAAACATTACAAATCAAAGTCAAGGTCATTTTAATAAAATATTTTGGAAAAAAAATAAAACTATATATAGTTATAAATATAAATTATTTTACTACATATAGTTATTTTTTATGAAAATCTTTAAGGTTAAAAAGAGAAATGGTAGCTTTGTTACATTTGATGAAGTTAAGATACAAAATGCTATTAGAAAAGCTATTGTTTCTGTATGATGAAGTGATTTTTCTGAGATAGAAAATATAACAAAAAAAATAGTTAAGCAAATTGCGAAAAAAGTTTGAGAATCTATCCCATGAGTTGAAGATATTCAAGATAGTGTTGAGGAAGTATTAATAAAAGAATGACACGATAAAGTGGCAAAATCATACATACTTTACCGCCAAAAAAGAAATGAAGCAAGAAGTACTAGAGATGTAGTAGTTGATGTATGAAATACAATGCAAGAATATCTTAATAGATCAGATTGGAGAGTTAATGCAAATGCTAACTCAGGATATTCTCTAGGATGATTAATCCTTAATGTATCTTGAAAAGTTACTGCAAACTATTGGTTAAGTTATATTTATCCAAAAGAGATTTGAGATTTACATAGAAACTGAGATTATCATATACATGATTTAGATATGTTTTCTGGATACTGTGCTTGATGGAGTTTAAGACAATTACTTGAAGAATGATTTAATTGACTTCCAAATAGATTAGAATCAGCTCCTCCAAGAAATCTACAATCAGTTGTAAATCAAATGATCAATTTCTTATGAACTTTACAAAATGAATGGGCATGAGCACAAGCTTTCTCAAGTTTTGATACTTATTTAGCACCTTTCGTACACAAATTTAAAAAAGAAGTTGAAGAAGAATTGGATGAAGT
>SAAG01000136.1 GCA_010119095.1 Candidatus Altimarinota bacterium | reverse complement strand
GTTTCAATCCACGCCCCTGCACGAGGGGCGACCACGCCAGCGGCAATAACGTCTTGCAGGGACTTGTTTCAATCCACGCCCCTGCACGAGGGGCGACCTACTGTTACAGGCACAATTACAGCGCATGTACTGTTTCAATCCACGCCCCTGCACGAGGGGCGACGGGATATGGATCAAGATATGTCACGGTTTACGATGTTTCAATCCACGCCCCTGCACGAGGGGCGACCCCGCATTGGAGCTTGTTTGATGTGTAGTTGCGGTTTCAATCCACGCCCCTGCACGAGGGGCGACCTGCGGCATTGGCTGCTTCGGTCTGATCGTAGGTGTTTCAATCCACGCCCCTGCACGAGGGGCGACCAAGGTGATGACATGGACCGGGACCGCGTGGACGGTTTCAATCCACGCCCCTGCACGAGGGGCGACAGAATATACCCATATTGATAATTACTACTATATTGTTTCAATCCACGCCCCTGCACGAGGGGCGACTGGACGCCGTTCCATCCCCTGACCCACTCGGGACGTTTCAATCCACGCCCCTGCACGAGGGGCGACCGCGGAAACCGGCTACGCCGGAATCTCCAGGACCGGTTTCAATCCACGCCCCTGCACGAGGGGCGACCTGTCGGCCTTGTCGATGCCGTCCACGTCCAGAGTTTCAATCCACGCCCCTGCACGAGGGGCGACTAAAACCCTTGTGAGTTTTTTGTCCTTATATGTGTTTCAATCCACGCCCCTGCACGAGGGGCGACTTTCCTTGTTGTTCTGGATATTGATCGTTGTATTGTTTCAATCCACGCCCCTGCACGAGGGGCGACCAAAGGTTGCCCCGACGCGCACCCCCGCATAGCCGTTTCAATCCACGCCCCTGCACGAGGGGCGACCGGTTTGCCGATGGTCACAAGGTGGTCGTCAGTGTTTCAACCCACGCCCCTGCACGAGGGGCGACTTGCACCCTGATCACGGATGCTTCCGGGCAGTAGTTTCAATCCACGCCCCTGCACGAGGGGCGACCGGTTTGCCGATGGTCACAAGGTGGTCGTCAGTGTTTCAATCCACGCCCCTGCACGAGGGGCGACGCGTGAGACACACACTACGGCTCGGCAGGACCGGGTTTCAATCCACGCCCCTGCACGAGGGGCGACCGGGAGGCCATGTTCAGGGCAATGACGCAGTTCGGTTTCAATCCACGCCCCTGCACGAGGGGCGACCGAGGGAGCAGAAACTGTCCGTGGTGGTAACTGGGTTTCAATCCACGCCCCTGCACGAGGGGCGACTAATCTTCCGTGCGAAGTATTCTTCTGATCTGATGTTTCAATCCACGCCCCTGCACGAGGGGCGACCGAACAGTACGATGGAGTCACCGATGGTAAATTTGTTTCAATCCACGCCCCTGCACGAGGGGCGACTTGCTCCCCCACAAAAGCGCCTTGAGCATGGCTTGTTTCAATCCACGCCCCTGCACGAGGGGCGACGGCTGTTTTGTTGGCAAGGTATGCGTCGGCGTTGTTTCAATCCACGCCCCTGCACGAGGGGCGACCTGTAAGTTTTACTGACCTCTGGTTTGATGAGTGGTTTCAATCCACGCCCCTGCACGAGGGGCGACCGGCTCGTAATCAATCGCTATCCCCAGGATGTTGTTTCAATCCACGCCCCTGCACGAGGGGCGACCTTGCGCGGCCCGTATCGATGGGGGTTGTTTCGAGTTTCAATCCACGCCCCTGCACGAGGGGCGACAACAGCCCTCACATCCGGCGCATGATCGACGAGGTTTCAATCCACGCCCCTGCACGAGGGGCGACGTGGAGCATCCGGTGGCAATGGAGAGTACGCATAGTTTCAATCCACGCCCCTGCACGAGGGGCGACTCAGGGTTCGTTCGTCCATCGTCACTCCGGCAGGTTTCAATCCACGCCCCTGCACGAGGGGCGACCTTGCGCGGCCCGTATCGATGGGGGTTGTTTCGAGTTTCAATCCACGCCCCTGCACGAGGGGCGACGCGCCCACGGGCGGAATTGCGGACAGGGACGCCGTTTCAATCCACGCCCCTGCACGAGGGGCGACCGCCGTCCCCATCCTGCACCGTCTCCGGCAAGGTGTTTCAATCCACGCCCCTGCACGAGGGGCGAC
>SAAG01000040.1 GCA_010119095.1 Candidatus Altimarinota bacterium | reverse complement strand
GTTTTCAAAATCAAGGTTTCTCATTTTTTGTTCTTAATAAAACACTTCAATGATATATTGTAATTTGCTACTTTTGACATAAATTATTTATTATTTTTTACTCATTCAACACAAGAATCTTTAAATATACTATCTGTAATCTTATCACAAGCTTTAATATCTTTTGTATCTTCTGCTACAGAACTATAACAAGCTTGTTTTATCATATGATCTGGTATCTTATCACATATATTTACATCTTTTTTGCTTTTTGCTACCTCAGTATAACAACCTCATTTAAGTAACACATCTCATGATTTTTCACATAGTTCTAAATCATTATTTTGAATTCAAATTGATGCATTACATAGATTATCACAATCAATTTTCATTTTATCTGATCACTTATCTTTGTTTCATGGATTTTGTTTCCAAATCATTTCACAACCATTCATACATTCAGCCATTGTTTGTTTTTTTCCTACACTACTTGATTCTAGAGTAGTATCATTTCAAGATTCTTCATTTACTATTTCATCAGTAACTTTATTAGCTTCTTCCCCATCTACACCTCTATTTCCACCACATGAAGTTAAAACAAAAGATAAAACCAATGTAACCAAAATTAATAATTTTTTCATAATAAAATAATTAAAAAAATAAAATTTTTATTAGCTAGCTGGAGTTTCTGGCATCTCAGGCATACCTCACATATCAAACTCTTGAAAATCTATATCACTAGGTAATTCAAAAATAGATGACTCAACTCATTTTTTACAGCTAAATTCATATGTTTCATTCATTTCTCTTGCTTCCATTTCATTTCATTCTTCTTTTGTTTCTTCATTTAGGTCTTCTTTCATTTTATATCATTGTTTAACAGCATCTGACCAACTATATGAATATCAATCTTTAATTAGTACATTACTCACTATTTTTTGTCATTCAACTTCTCATTTCATTACATATCTAAGTACTTTTCAATCAATGTACATTATAGAATCATAAACTGATCCATCTTCTCATGTAATTTTAAAAGTACAAGTAGCAGGTTTTCATTTTTTGTATATTTCCATCATTGTAGCATTCATTTTTTCTTCTGTTGTTTCTTCTAAGTCAGTAGATTCAACTTTTTTTTCTTCAGTAACGGTTTTTGTTACTTCATCTTTTTTAATTTCAGTAGATTCAACTTCTTTTTTAGCACAAGAAACAAGTAACATAGATAACAACATCATAGTAACCAAAGTATATTTTTTCATAAAAAAATAAGTTAGTAAATAATAATTAATAATCTTTTAAAATAATTTTTCAAATAAATTGAATTGCATTATTTTCTTTATAAGAGAACCCACTTAAATAAACTGTATTACTTCAAGTATCATAATTAATTGATGAAATAACCGTATCTACTGGTAAATTACTTACTTGGCTAGTTAATATTTTTGACTCTCAATCCCATGGTTGATATAACAGGTAACTATCATTAAATTGTTTATCACTATACTGAATTACATATATATCTTTAATTTCTGAACTAGTATTACTTAAATCTATTTTTTTCAAAATTCATGAAAATTTTCAGTTAGTTGATTTTTCTATTGATGAAATAAACAATCAATTATTTTTATTATCATAATAAAAATCAGTAATAATATCTGCATTAATAAAATTTTTTGTAAATAAATTGTCCTTTACCCATGCATTTCAATTTAATTTATGTTTTTCAATTGTATAATTATTACTATTATCTTTATACAAAATAATTATAGTATTGTTATCTAAAAGTTGAATGAATACTGGTTCAAGAGAATTGTTTATCTCATACCAAGAATTAATTCAAGTTGATATTTTTACATTAAACTTTGTTTTTGTGTTATCAGAATAAGCAATGTAAGCATATACTTTCTTTGAATTCTCACTTTCTCTATCAAACTCTTCTTGAATTTGATTTAATCATACAGATTCTCTTCTAGCTTTTATTTCATTACATTTTTTCTTTGCTGATTCTTTACTTAGTGCACATTGTATTCACATAACGATATCTTCTGATACTTTCGCTTTTGAACTTGAATAAATAATATATTCAGGAGAAAAAGTAAAATTATATTTTCTATATGGAAATGATATTCATCAAGAATTATTTAATTTTCACTGTCAATTAAATCCTCAGTAATAATTAAAAACATTCTCTTTAGGACACTCTTTTTTATTAGCTGTACAACTTCATCATAAAACTGTACTTGATCATAGATATAATTTCTGGTATCACTTAATTGCTTTTTTAACTTTATTTAGATTTGTCGATCAATCTGATAATGGAGCAAGCCAAAGTGAATTTGTTGCTTTTGAATAATACACTACCCTATTTTCTAAATGAGTTCATGTTAATCATAATACTTTTTCATTTACTACTTGTTGTAATTCGGAAGTCTTTTTAGCTGTAAAATCAGTTAAGAATTTTTTTCATTGTCAATGATATCTAGTATATCAATAATATATTTTGCCATTTCATTCAGAAACTATAGTATAATAACCTATGTTTATATTTGTTTGATAAACTGGATTTTTATCTACATTATAAAAAATTTTTCATCAATATAAATAAGGTACTAAATTTGATATATTTGACGAAACTTGTTGTCAATTTATAGTGTTGTAAAACTCTTCTTTTAAAACATTTGAACTTAATTTTGTTAAGTTTTTACTACTATTAGTTGATACCCCACTACTACTTAATTGTAAATTACTTCAATTTGAATTTGAAATAGTCAAAGCATATGATGATTTTATAATTAGCAATAATAGTATAGATATAATCAAATATGTAATTTTTCTCATAAAAAAATATTAATTAATAATTATTTTTTATTGTACATAAATAAAAAATAAGTCAAAAAATATATGTTATATTATTTTACTTTTTGAACAATTTCACTCAACTTATTTAAAGCATCTATTGGAGTCAACGAATTAACATCAATTTCTTTAAGCATATTTTCTACTTCACTATCTTTTTCCATATAAACTACTTCTACTTCCTTGCAACTTTTATCAATTCCAAGAGATAGTTGTTTAGAACTTCAATTATGACTAAGTTCTAGTTTGCGAAGCATTATTTTTGCTTCATTTATTATATTTTTATTTATTCAAGCCAAAGAAGCTACTTCAAGTCAGTAGCTTTTTTTCATTCATCCTAGTACTATTTTTCTCAAAAATACTATATTGTCTTCATTCTCACCTACTGCAACTGAAAAGTTTTTTACTCATTTTAAAGTCTTTGATTCATCAACAAGTTCGTGATAATGAGTTGCAAACAATGTCTTTGCTTTTATGTTATCGTGGTTTTCTTTTAGAATTGCCCAAGCTAAACTCATACCATCATAAGTTGAAGTTCCCCTTCCTATTTCATCTATTATTACAAAACTTTTTTTAGTTGAATTATTAAGTATGTTTGCCATCTCTTGCATTTCAACCATAAAAGTAGATTGTCAAAGATACAAGTTATCTGATGCTCAAACACGAGAAAATATCTTGTCAGTAATGGGGATAATTGCTTTATTTGCAGGAACAAAACTACCGATATGAGACATCAAAATTATAAGTGCATTTTGACGAAGAAAAGTAGATTTTCATCACATATTTGGTCATGTAATAATATGTACAAAATCATCTTTTTTTAATTCTAAATCATTTGAAATAAAATCAGAAGTAATCTTTTCTATTATAGGATGTCTCCCTAATTTGATATCTAGATTATAATCTTTTGTAATTTCTGGTTTTTTATAATTTCACATATAAGCCACTCTTGAAAGTGAAGTTATAAAATCAATTTTAGCTGTGCTTTCACTAAGTTCTTTTATATCTTTAAAACAGTCTAAAATCTTTTCTCTTACTCATAAAAATGCTTTATATTCTAAATCTGCCAAAATCTGTTCTCACTGGATTATTTCCTTTTCAAAAGTCTTTAATTCTTCAGTAATATATCTTGAAGCATTTACTAAAGTCTGTTTATAAACAAAATAATCAGGAACTTTATTTGTTGAATTTTTTGAAATTTCAATAAAATACCCCGTAATATTTGTATACTTAATCCTTAGTGTTCATATCCCAGTATCGTTTATCAACTTTGATTGATAATTGGATAACCATTCTCTTGAATTATTTATTCTATCTCTAACTTTATCAATTTCTTCACTATATCAATCTCTGATTATATTTCCTCAAGTTATTAGATTTTCACCATCTTCTTTAATTGATTTTTCTATTAAATCTATAATATTAATTATGTCTTGCATATTTTTAAAATTAAAATTGAAAATATCATTTTTAGGATTATAAATATAACATTGTAAAAAGCAAAATGTAAAATTAAAAATATGATAAAAGTAAATAGTACTGATTCGATAATTGATATAATACAAAAAATTCAAAAAGAGAAAAAAGACGAGATCATAATCGAATTCCCTTTTTGACATCCGATATTACATAATTATCTATCATTAAAAATACTTAGAAATAAAACTTGAAGTAAATCATTAACAATAATTACAAAGGATTTAACATGTAGGAAAATCTGAAAAAAACTATGAATCAATTTTTCAATTATAAATGATGATAAATTTTCAGAAGTTTCATGAAAAGCAAAAATTATTGATCATAATCTTACATTTTTTGAATATCTTATTTTTGAGATAAAAAACTATTTAAAAATATTCCTTTATTATATATCAAAAAACTCAAAAATTGATGAATTTAGAAAATATTCTCAACAATACTATCAAAAAAGTTGAGTATGAGTTTTTATATTGATATTTTTATTATCTATATTTGTTTTCTTTATAGTTTTATTTTTTGTTATCAATAAAACTTATGTATATATAAAACCTGAACTAAGTGTAAAAAATGTAGCAATTAATTTCATTTTCAAAGATTTTTGAAATAAAGAAGATTCCCAATTAGATAACAGAATTATAAAAATTAAAAAAATATCTAAAATAGTTAGCTTAGAAGAAAGTTTTCAAACAAGTTGAATTAATCCATCAAATTCAAAAAAAAGTACTTGAAAAGTAATGTTTTTCAATAGTTTTGCTGAAGATATAACCTTAAAACCAAAATCAAGAATTGAAAGCAAAAATTGATTAATATTTGAAACTAAAGAAACTATTAAAATTCCTGCAGCAAGCCTAGATTCAACATGAAAAGTATCTCCTGGAATACTTAAAGTAGATGTAATAGCTAAGGATTATGATATAAACTGAAGATATATTTGATCAAAATGAAATAGCATTAAGAAAAAAGATAAATTTAGCCTTCCTTGACTAAGATGAGATGATAAAACAAAAATTTATGCGGAAGCTTTAGAAAAATTTAGCTGATGAGATGATGTATATGAGAAGGTTTTATGAGAAAACGATATTGAAAATGCAAAAATAATATTTGAAGACAAATTGAAAAAAGAATGATTAAAACAACTAAAAAAATACCTTGAAGAGGAAAATAATATTAACAATGTTACTTATGAAATATTATCATATTGAGATATATTTAAAGATGTAAAAGTAAATATAATAGAACCAAAAAATATAAAATTATGAGATAAAATCGATTCTTTCCCTTTAAAATGAAGCATGGAATTTTCAACATATATATATAATAAAGATTCTGTAATAAATAAACTTAAGGCAATTGTTAACGATAAGATTGTAAGAGAAGAGAAAAATATAGATTGAGAAATAATAGTTGAGGAAATTGAAAAATTACTATCGATTGATACAAATTCATTGAGAATTACGAATATGATATATGAAAATACTAGACCAGTATTAGAGGTTAAATTAACTTTAGAAATAGATGCATTGGTTTATAAAAACTTTTTAAATAAAAATAGTGCCTATGTACAAAGACTTAAGAATTTAATTTATTGATTAAATAAAAAAGAGGCTGAAAAAATATTATTAAACGACAAAAATATTAGAAGTGTAGATATAGATATACAACCATTTTTTATGAATAAAGTATCAAATATAGAAAATAATGTCCTTTTTGAAATAGAGGATCCAAATTAGGTTTTAGTTATTGCTTATAAAATATTGATGTTATATAAAAATATCAAAATAAAAAATAAATAAGCATCATATAAGTCCATCAAAACTCTAGTGATAAATCAAAAAATGCATGTCAAAAAACTGCAAATAAAATTCAAATTAAAAGCGACTTAATAAAACCAATACTTATTATCTTTCAATACTTAAAATAAGCTCTTGCAAAATAATAAGTTAGAAGTGCACTACAAAATATATGTAACATAAGAGAGAATACTGATCTAGTAAAATATACAAAGTAAAAACTAGTTGAAAAACCAGTACTCAGATAGACATTATAAATATATAAAATATTTTCTAAAAATACAAATCCCAAAGTCACAAAAAATGCATATAAAACTCATTTTTGAATATTATTGATATAATTAAGTGATGTTCATAAAAAATTGGTATGCTTTGATAATTCCTCAATTAAAGCAATAAAAAGATAATAAAATAATACTAATCTAAAACTTGTAATACTTGCTCATGAAAAGATAATATCAAATTTTCAAACAGAAAAATATGTAAATATATTTAAATAATCAAGTATATATAAAAAAAATGAAGACAAAATTGTGAATACTACAAAAATCAAAAAACTTGAAGTAATATATTTCCAGATTATCTTAAATGATTTTTTAAATAAAAGTGAATATAAATATGAAAAAATCAATATAAAAACAAAGAATAATACTACAAGAGAAAAATATCACATCAAATTAAAATTTTGAAAGATTTTTAGTATAAATGATAGATTTAAAAAAGAAAAAATTTGCTCGAAATAAATAATTGGTAAAACTGATATTATTCAAGCCAAAATACCTACAATAAATCTCTGCTTATTTAATCTATCTCAATCAATATACGAGAATATATAAGCCCAAATTATTATAGGTAATAATGTTATAAGTGATATAACTAATAATATCATAGTAATAAAATTAACATTTTTTTATAAGCTGAAATTATTTTACCTATAAATTTTATATTTACCAAATTTTATATAATTATCCTCAGATTTTTTCTTTGCAAAACTAAATACAGTTCAAGCTGTTAAAATAGAAATTCAAAGAAATATAAAAAATCATCCTATTAGGTATGCTAAAAATTTAGGAAAAACGATTATTGTTACTCAAAACAATATAAGAAAAATTGAAAATATTTTCATAAATTTTAAATTAATAATTCTTTACTACTCTTCCTCTCTAATGTCCCCTCACAAAGATATGATTTTTTCCAGGAAATTAGCATATCCTCTCTTTATATATTTTATATTAGTGATTTTAGTTTCTCATTCTACAAGAAGTGCTACTATTACCATTGCAACTCATGCTCTTAAATCCCAACTTGTAAGAGTTTCTCAAGCTTTTAAATTTGTTTTACCAAAAACCAGTGCTTCATGTGGGTTCATTATAGCTACATGTCATTTTATTTTTTCTATTTCAACCAAAAAATTTAATCTTGATTCAAACATTATTTCATGAATTTTTGAAATTCATTCAGCTTGTGTCATCAATATAGAAAATGGTGATTGTAAATCTGTTGGAAAACCTGGAAATATATTTGTTTGAATTCACACTGCTTTAAGATTTGTAGATCTCCAAACCCTAACAGTATCATCTCACATATCTTCAATTCTCACTCCAGCCTCTCTCAATTTTTCGATAAATGCATATAAATCTTTTATTCTAGCATTTTGTATATCTATATATTCTCTTGAAAGTAATGCCCCAATAATCATAAAAGTCCCTGATTCAATATAATCTGATACAACTTCAAATCATACATTATTATTTAAGTTTGGAACTCAATTAATGATAATAGTATGATCATAATCAACAAATATATCAGCTCATGCAAGTTTTAAAAAGTCTATTAAATTTGTTACATGCGGCTCAATTGCAGCCATTTTAATTGTTGTTTTTCAATCTCTAAGTACATTTGCAATTATAAGATTTTCAGTTGATGTAACAGAAAATCAAGCGTTAATAACTTTTTCTCACTGTTTTTTATCTCATGATATCTCTATTGTACAGTCATCTGTAGTCTTATAATCATATCAAATAACTTTTAATCATTCTAAATGTGAATCAATTGATCTTTTACCGATACTACATCATCCTGGTTCTGGAATACATATTTTGTTGAAAAATTGTAATATTGGTGCCAATAATAATATACTTGCTCTAATCTCTTTTATCCTAGTAGCATCAAAATTATCTAAACTCAAATTTGATGTATCTAAAAATAATGTATCATCTAAAAAATTGTATGTTACTCAAAGAGTAGCCATAATCTCTAGCATAGTTACTACATCTCAGATATATGGGACATTTTTGTATACTACTTTTCATCTAATAAGTAATGATGCCGCAAGTAAAGGTAAACAAGCATTCTTTGATCAACTAATTTTCACACTTCAAGAAAGTTTTTTTCATCAATTAACAATAAACATATATTTTATATTAAGTAATAAGTCGCAAGCATTTTAGTAATAAGTTTTATTTTGTAAAATTTTTGTACTTATTACAAGTTGTCATAATCAAAATTCTTATTCTAATTCCATAACTACCTCTTCAAGTATATCTTTTACAATAGATTTTTCATCATAAAATATCTTATGAGCAACAAAAATCATTGATAATAAATTAATATTATCAGTTCAAATCTTGGCAATTTCATTTTTATCCAGTGAAAAATCTGGTTCTATAAATTCTATTTTTTTTACAAGTTTTATATCATTTCAAACAAAATCAATTTTTTTAAAATATTCTTTTATAAAACTACATCTTCATCCTCATCAAGTTATAAAAAATTTGTTTGGACATACTCTTCAATCAACTATATCCTGCAATCAAGCAATAATACACTCTTTTAAAGTTTCTAAAAATATTTCCTTTTCTTCATGAAATTCATTTTCAATATCTTTTATTATCATTTCTGTTGGGATAATCTTTTTTTCTTTTATTTTTTTAAATAAATCATTCATTCCAATATTGATTTTTGTAGACCCTATTATCTCATCAGCTTTTTTTATAGATATAGAAGTTGTTGCATTTCATATATTAACAACAACGACATTAGTTTCTTCATCAAATAGCTTTGTTATACTATATTCTTGAGGAATAATTGTGATTATTTCTTTTCAAAGTATTCTTCATATTTCTTCAATCACATCAAATTTACCATTTGGAATAAACATATTTGTAATTGAGATTGAGATATCTTTTCAGTATTTTCAATACAGATCTTTTACTTCAACTCAATCTATAAATATATGATTTATATTGCTTGAAAGTATTTTCAAATCTTCTTTTATACACCCTGTCTTAGATTTGATATATTTGATGGCCTTTTCTATACATTCTATTTCTTTTTGTTTAATTATATGAAAAATCTCTTCTTTTTTTATTTTAACTTCTCTGAATTGTCTTTCAAAATCTCATCTATTTGAACTTAAAAAAACATCCAATGAAATTGAATTAATTATGATTTTCTTAATTTGATTGTTTGGATCGACCTTTTTAAAAGCTATTTTCAGATTTTCACAAAGCGCCTTTAAATCAACAATTTCTCCATTTTGAAAAATATCTTGTTCTTGTCTCTTTTCACTATAAGAAACAATATCAATTTCATTTTTTTTGAACTTACAATTAGCTATTTTAATTTTGTAGCTTCCTATATCAATTACAGCTATGTTATCTGTTCAAAGTTCTTTTTTTTCAAACATAAGCTTATTTTTTATAATTTTTTCAAATCTTTAAAAGTAGTGAATTTCAATCTTTTACATTACCTGATCAAATTAAAGCCATAGCTAAATCTTCAGTGATTAATTCATCTCATGGAGATATATTTAAAGCTCTCTTAAGTATAGAGATCCCTCTTTCTTGTTCTCATACCATAGTATAAGCCCATCCTAGATTTCTCAATACTTCAGCATTATTACCCATAAGACTATTTGATTTTTCAAGATATTTAATAGCATCAAATGGTTTTTCATTTGATAATAGTATAAATCATTTTAGATAATTTCAAGTTGCAGAATCTCTATTTAGTGACAAAGCAAAATTAACAGCTTTAGCTGCTTGATTTAAGCTTCATTCATATAGATATATATCAGCTATCTCTTCGTATACTCTATAATCATCACTATACTTCATAGTGACATCTTTAAGTATCTTTAAAGCTTCTTTAAAGTTTTTATTTTGTTTTAAATTCTCAACTTTTATAATCAATTCCTTTATCATATCCATAGTTTCTTCAAATAATTTATAATAAATAAAAACATATTAACTAATAAATGAATTTTAAATATAAAACGTAAAAAATCAATTTTTATTTTAAAAAATTTGTTTAATAGTATTTTTTTATATAATTGTTTAAATTTAATTTAAAATCTATGAAAAAAACAAACTCCTATTTCAACTTTTTAGTAAAGTTTTTTACTCCTGCAATAAAAAGAAAGGATATTACTGTAAAAGCAATGTTTCCTGTTATTTTTAACAGTGTAACTAGTATTATTTCTGTTTATCTAATAAAAGAAATAACTAATAAGATTCAGGATTGATTCAATGAAATATACTCTCTACTTGTTTTTCTAACTATTTCAATTTTATTAAACTACATAGTACTTTTATGGACAAGAAGATGGACTCATGCAGTTATTTGGCCATGATTAAGGCAATATATGTATTCTACATACATACCTAAATACTTATATATAGACAATAATTATATAGAAAAACAATGAACTTGAAAACTAATTGCTATGATAGAAAAATGAATGCATGCTTGGGTAGATTTATTTAGTAGATTCATAGAATGAGTACTTCCCTGAATAATTATGATGATTTTTTCATTTGTTTTTATTTCATTCATAAATATTTACTATGCACTAGTTTTAATTTTATTATTTTTATTTACTTTCTACCTAACAATTTTCCTTCAAGCAAAAGCAAAATTACTTAGAAGAGAAAGAAGAGACTTAAATATAGCCCTTACAAGAAGATTTGTAAAAGTATTGATGACAAAATTTGAAATCTTGCAAAATGATAAATGATTAGAAGAAGCTAGAGATATATCA
>SAAG01000135.1 GCA_010119095.1 Candidatus Altimarinota bacterium | reverse complement strand
GATTATTGTAAGTGTACTCTGAAACTATACTTTCTGGAGTAGTAATCTTGTTTAGTAGGTTGAAATCATCATAAGTCATAAGAGTTTCATTTCATTCTCAGTCTATTATGCTTGTGATATTTCATTTTGTATCATAGTTGTACTGTGTAGTTATAGCATCTGTACCAGTTCACTTTATTATTTTTGTTAGGTTTCAGTTTATGTATTCGAAACTAGTTTCATTTAGTTTTGGGTCAATTTTTTTAACTAGTTCTCAATTTGAGTTATACTCATAAGTCTCTTCTGTATCTACTCCCTCGCCGGAAGGAGTGTGGTTTGGTGAGGTTACTTTTTTACTAGTTAGATTTCAGTTTGTGTCATACATAAGTACTGTTTTCAAACCATTTGGCATAGTTATAGTCAATGGTTTGTTTGTTGCTTGGTCGTATGTAAAGCTAGTTACTAGGTCTGCTTCCGAGTTTTCTGCATTTACATCTGTTTTAAATCTCTTTTCTGTAAGATTATTGTTTGTGTCGTATAAGTATATATAACCATTTCAAAGAGGTTTTATTTCTTTTGATAAGTAATTATTATCGTTGTAGGTGTAGTTATATATCTTTGTTCAAACTACTTTTTGGATAACATTACCATTTGTATCATACTTATATATTGTCTGGTTTTGTTCTCTATCTGTTACATGGTTTTCAAGGATTCTTTTACCATCTTCACTCAGTACATAAGTATAGTAAATAGTTCCACTACCATACATTTGAGAAGTTACTCTATCATTTGTATCATAAGCATTTTCTACATAAGTATTGTTTTCAGAATCTATAAGTTTAATTATATTGTGAGAGTTTTCAAAAGTATCTGCAATAGTATAAGTAAAGCTTATTTCTCTTGTCTCTGCTCAATTAGTCATCTTGATAGTTTTCAAATCATACTCACTTCCGTCTGTTTCTCCACTACCAAAATAAATAAATTCTACTTTGTTCCCTGCAAAGTCAGTTATATCTTTTAGTCTAGTATGGTCGTGATAACTTAAATTATATTCTCTAGAGTTTGTATCTGTGATTTTTGTAAGTTGTCAGCTTCAAGTATATGCAAAGGTTTCAGTATTTCCGAAATTATCACTTATGCTTGCAAGTCTCTTATCTGAGTTAAATGTAAGAGTTTTTGTATTGTTTAGTTTTAGAGTAAATACTCCGTCCGTTTCAGTTAGTTCTCATTTAATTGCTTTGTTGAACTCATATCAGTCTGCAGTTTTTGCAAATTCAAATACTCAAAGAGATCAGTTATAATAGTAGATTGTTCAACTATTTCATTCTCTTAGGAATTGGTTATAGTTGTAGTCAAAGTTGTTTCAAATAGGTCAGTTATAGTATCATTGACTCAGATAATTGATCTTAAACTCAAATGGGAATCATTTTGATGAGTATTGCATCAAAGTATTGTCGTATGTGAATTCTCATTTGCTAAGGTTTACTGGGTCTCATTTAGCATCATTTGAGTGTAATCTTGATTGTTGCTCATAAGATGTAACATAGTCAATTGATTCTCAGACAATTCAAGTTTTTGAAGGTACATTTCCCCATGAATTAGTATTGTTATTGTTACTTTGAGAATTTGTATAATCAAAACCGCCTCAGTTATTGTTTCAATTATCTCATCATCCAGTACTTCCCCCTAAACTTCATACTTTATTTGTGTAAAGTACTCATTCTCTTGTATAGTATGAATATCCAGTTACATAATCTGTGTAAATAAGAGGGGTCCCACCTGTAGTAAAATCATATTGTGGAAATCAGTTTGTATTTGAATATGGTACATATTTATATTTATTTCCATCATAGAAAGATGTAGGAACTGAATCTAGAGTAATTCAAGTTTCTGTCATATTTTCATAATCATAGCTTTTAAATCAAAAAAAGCTTGGGGTATATGTTCAAAGTACAAAGTAATCATCTAAAAATCATATTGCCCATTGATTTATACTACTATCATTTACAAATGAATTATTTGTACTATCATCTGTATCATACTTGATTCATTCTCCAGTTTTATAAAAACAGTAAGAAATATCATCAAGTATTCATGTCTTTTTTGTACATATCAAATCACTGCCTTCAAAGTATTTAAATGTTTTATCTGATGATATCTGCTCATAATTTTTATCATTTAATGATATTTTTATGTCTTGTGTTCAT
>SAAG01000134.1 GCA_010119095.1 Candidatus Altimarinota bacterium | reverse complement strand
GCATTAGCTTGATTCATAAAATTATAACTAACTGTTATCTCATTCTCTAAAAGAGTCATAAGTTGTGCTGTTCTCAAGTCCTTGGTAAGATAATATGTAAAATAAAATTCGTCTTTAGGATCTACTCATTTATCTTGATATCATATTGCACTAAGTACATCGTTTCATGCATATCATTGATATGCTACTAGTGCTCAACTAGCATAAATGTTTACTTTATTACTTGGAATAGGTAGAAACCCCTTTGTCCTGTATGATTCCAATGCTTTGAAAATACTTGAAATCTGAGATAGTCTACTTGTATCTCTAGAATCAGCAATATATGAACTATATGAAACAAATCAGATTGTTCATAGAATAGAAATTATTGTTACAACAACAACCAATTCAATAATAGTAAATCATTTTTTGTTAAACATATTATTTTAATTTATTAATTACTTTATCCAATAATTCGAAAAATCTATCTATTTCATTTTTATCATTATATATATATAAACTCATTCTGCAAGTATGACTACAATTTTCGCTTTGTAAAAATGGTTCAGCACAATGTTGCCCAGCTCTAATACATATATCTTCTTCAGCTAATGCATCAGCTAAATCTATACTATGAATACCAGGTACTAAGAAACTAAATACTCAAACTCTATTTTTAGGATTTAGACTTCAAAGTATTTTTATATCATATTTTTCTTTAATATTTTTCCATTTCTCTACTGTATATTCTATCAACTCATTTTCAACTTCTTCTATTTTTTCATATCACCCTATACTATCTATATATTCAAGAGCTTTAAGTAACGATACTGCACCTGACATATTTGGAGTTCATACTTCAAACTTTTCAGGTAGCGAATTATTGTCTTTGTATTCAAATTTCTTAACCCATGAAATTGCTCAACCTCATGAAAAAATGGGTTTCATTTTATCCAGTAATTCAGTTTTTGCCCACCAAACTCCAAGTCAACTATCAGCCATAACTTTATGAGCAGTAAAGAAAATCATATCACAATTTATTTTTTTTACATCCACTTTGAAGTGAGGAAAACTCTGACTTGCATCAGCAATAAACAATATATCTTTATTATAATCTTTTACTATCTCCCCTACTTTTTCTAAATCAAAAATCTGCCCAGTTACATTTGAAACATGAGTAACTGAAACTATTTTTACATTCTCATCAAGTTTAGACCTCAAATCATCTAAATCCAAATTAAAATCTTCATCTACATTTATATATTCGATTTCTATCCCAATCTCATCTTTCAATATAAGCCATGGAACTATATTACTATGATGTTCTACTATACTAACTAAAACCTTATCTCACTTTTTCAAAAATTCTGATTTTCCCAGACTTCAAGCAATAAAGTTAAGTGCATAATTAGCATTGTAAGTGTAAATTACTTCTCTCCAAGAATCTGCCCCAATAAAATCTGCAACTTTTTTCTTGCTTTTTTCATATAAATCTTCAGATCTCTCTGCTAAAGAATATGCTCATCTATGAATATTACTATAATCATTTTCCAGATACTCCTTGATTCAATCTATAACAAATGCCGGTTTCTGACTCGAAGCCGTACTATCCATAAAAATAAGTCCAGGATTATTCTCAAATATCGGAAAATCTTTTTTGAAATCTCTCATAAAATTAAGTTTTACTAAAATATGCAATTATTTTATTCCCTATTTATTCAAAGTCAAAAAATCATTATAAACTTTTTCATAATTTTTCTTGTCCATCATCTTGAGACATGAAAAATTCTTAACAAAGTAACTTTCTATCATAAGCAAAATTGCTTTATTTTCACTTATTCACCTTGATTTTAGATAAAAAAGCAAATCATCACTAATCCTCTCGACTTTACAAGCATGACTTGCTTTAACTTGATTACTTTTTACAAGCAGTTTTGGTAATCCTCTTACTTGTCATTTATCTCATATAAATATATTTTTTTGTTTTAGATTAGCCTCTATTCATGAAAATCATTTTTCTATCTCTATTGTAGAATCTATATGAAGCTTTTTATCCTTGATTATTGAGATTATATTTATATTACTTTTTGAATTATTTGAAGCAATTGTTGATTTTATATTTGAAGTTAAATCAGTTTCACTATTGAAAAACATATATTTTATCTTTAATTCTGATTTTTCATCTGACTGAACAAACTCCAGATTTTCAC
>SAAG01000039.1 GCA_010119095.1 Candidatus Altimarinota bacterium | reverse complement strand
ATTAAAAAGAATCCCAGAAGTACTAGATTGTTGGTTTGAGTCGGGTTCTATGCCTTATGCATCTAAACATTATCCTTTTGAGAATAAAGACAATTTCAAGTTTCCTGCTGATTTTATAGCTGAATGACTTGATCAAACTAGAGGTTGGTTTTATACTCTGATAATCTTGTCTACTGCACTTTATGATTCTCCAGCTACTATGAATACTATCGTTAATGGTATAGTTTTGGCTGAAGATGGTAAAAAGATGAGTAAGAGTCTTAAAAATTATCCTGATCCTACAAAGATTTTTGATAATTATTGAGCTGATGCTATGAGATATTATTTGATGAATTCTCCTGTAGTTGAAGCACAAGATTTGAGATTTAGTGAAGCAGGAGTTGAGGAAGTAGTTAAAAAGACTATTTTACCACTTTGGAATACATATAGTTTCTTTACGACTTATGCAAACATAGATAAATACAAACCAAGTAAATCACATATTTATTTTTGTAGACATGGGGAAACGACTAATAATGCTATACAATTAACAAATGGTTGAGATGTAATGATGAATTGATGAGATTCAGAGTCATTGTTAACACCAAAATGAGAAAAACAAGCAAAAAATGCAGGAGTAAATTTTAAATTTTCACAAGTAAAAATAGATGTGATTGTATGTTCTCCTAGAATTAGAGCTAAAAAAACAGCTGAGATTATAGCTTCAGAGCTTGGTTATACTGGAGAAATAATTGTAGAAGATAGATTAAATGAGATTAGGGAAGGTGTATTTTTATGAATGACACATAGTGAGGTAAGGCAGTATGCAAAGAAAGAGTATGGCTTAGATTTAAAAGCAGGGTATGAGACAAAGAAATTTTTCAAAGATGGAAAATATAACAAAGCTGAGGATGTTACGGAATTTGACGATAGAGTAGTTACTGCATACAAAGATATAGAAGAAAAATATAAGGGAAAAAATGTACTTGTTGTAGGACATACTGGAGTATTTAGACCGATAAATAGATATCTCACTGACATTGATTTTGAAACTGCACATTATGAATTACCAATTCTACAAAATGCAACTATTTTCAAGATGCCAAAAAGTAGAAAAAACATACTTGATAAATGGATTATCTCTGAACTAAATAAATTAGTTTTAGATATGAGAAATTGATTTGATAATTATAGAATCAATGAGGCAATAAGACCAATCATGTCATTTATGGATAATCTAACAAACTGGTATATAAGAAGAAGTAGGAAGAGATTTTGGGCATCTGGATTAGAAGATGATAAACTTGAAGCATATGATACACTTTATGAAGTACTAGTTGAGATATGCAAAATCATAGCTCCAGTAATGCCTTTTATATCTGATCATATTTATAGAAATCTAACAGGTAACGAATCAGTTCATCTTGATACCTTTCCAAATGTAAATAAATCTTTTATCCTAAATAATCTAAATTCAAGCTTTGATAAGACAGCAAAACTAGTTAATTTATGACTTGCATTTAGATCAAGAAATAAATTGAGAGTTAGACAACCACTTGCAAGTGCTACTATCTGAGAAAATCTAGACAGTTATTATCTTGAAGTTATCAAAGAAGAACTGAATGTAAAAGAGATAATAGTGCTTCCAGATTCATCAAAAATAGCTAAAAAAGTATGTCGTCCAAATGCTAAACTAATTTGACCTAAATTTTGAAAAGATGTACAAAAAGTAATAATAGAAGCAAAAAATGGTAATTTTGAAGAACTTGAGTATTGAAAAATAAAAGTATGAGAATTTGTACTAGAGTCATGAGAGTATGAAATGGCTTATGAAAAATCTGATGAAACTTTGGATATAGAAGCAGGTTTTGGTATGGTAATAGCAATGGATTCAAAACTTACTCCAGAACTAATTGCTGAATGATATGCTCGTGATCTAGTTAGACATATTCAGGAATCCAGAAAAGAAGCAGATTTTGAAGTTGATGATAGAATAGAAATTCAATTAATAATTAATAATGAACAATTAATAATTAAAGGAGTAATTGATAATTTTAAAAAATATATAGAACAAGAGACTCTATCAACTATCATTGATATAGTTAATAACTCGGCTTATGAGAAGGAAATTGAGTTAGAGGAGTATAAAATAAAATTGGTTTTGAGAAAAGTTTAACAGAATAAATTTTATTATTGAAAAAATAAAAAAATACATATAATACAGACTTCTTACTTAAAATAAAAAATATGAAAAAGACAAAGATAATTGCAACAGTTTGACCATCAACAAATAGTGAAGAGAAATTGATTGATCTTTATGATGCTTGAATCAATATAATTAGATTCAACTTTTCACATGCAGATTATGAAGGAGCTAGAAAAACTGCTGATATGATAAAAAAACTAAATAAAAAAGGAATTACAAATTTGAGTTTATTATTGGATACAAAATGACCAGAAATAAGAACCGGTGATTTAAATCACAAAGTTGTGTATTATGGTTGAGATATATTTAGGATTTATGTTGATAAATCAAAGATTACATGAACTAATTCTTTGTTTTGTGATTATTGTTTTTTAATTGACGATATAAAAATCTGACAAAATATCATATTAGATTCATGATTATTGAGTACAAAAGTAATTTCAAAATGAGTAGATTATATAGAAGTAATAGCTGAAAATCAAGCAGAGATCTGATCAAGAAGACATGTAAATTTACCTTGATTAAAACTCAAACTTCCATGAATTACAGATAAAGATGTAGTTGACATCAATTTTGCACTAGATAATGATTTTGATTATATTGCAGCTTCTTTTATAAGAAATAAAGAATGAATTGATGAGATAAGACAACTTTTTTTAAAAAGAAATAATAAACACATTAAACTTATTTCAAAAATTGAAAATGCTGAAGCTATTGAAAATCTAGATGAGATTATTAAATATAGTGATTGAGTAATGGTTGCAAGATGAGATTTATGAATCGAAGTTCCAATTGAAAAACTTTCAGTTTATCAAAGAGATATTGTAGAAAAAAGTAAAAATTTATGAAAATTTGTTATCGTAGCGACTCATTTACTTGAGACAATGATAGAAAATCAATTTCCTACAAGAGCAGAAACTTCGGATGTATTTAACAGTGTATTACAACAACCAGATTGTTTGATGTTATCTTGAGAAACTGCAGTTTGAAAATATCCAATTGAAACAGTTAAAATGATGGTTAAAGTAACCAAAGAAGCTGAAAATTATATTACTTACAATCATGCAGATTATTCAAATGACTGACTTAGAAAATCTGATATAGAAAAAAAATTATTAATAAGAAGTGGGATATTTATATGAGAAGATTTAAATGCAAAAGCATTAATTGTATTAACAAAAACTTGAATTTTGGCTAGATTGGCATCATTTTTTAGACCTAAAATAGATGTTTTTGCATTTACAAAATTTGAAGATACAGTCAGGTATATAAACAGTTTGTTTTGAGTAAATCCTATATATTTAGAAAAACGGAATAGTGAAAACTTTGCTGAAACTATGGAACTTGCTATAAATCATTTATTGGAAAAAGGAGTAATAGTTAAGTGAGATACAGTTATTGCAATCAATGATATTAAAAGAAATTGAGAAGATGTCTCAGTTATGGAAATAATAAATGTTTAAAAAATCCGGAAATATTTTCCGGATTTTTTCTTATTAGTTATAATTAAATTATTCCTCTTACTGCACTTATATTGAAACTGTAGTTCATTTTTAAGCAACCAATTATTCAGATATATCATATATTTCAATTTATCATTATTGGCTTAAGTATTATTGTATAATCTCTTAAAAAAGGAGTAATATTTTCTTCTCAGATAAATACATTCACTCATTCTGAAATAGGTAATCCTCTTATAAAATTTATAAAATTTACTCTATCTTCAAGCATTGATATTATATTGAAAATGCTATCTCAAATTCTATCATAATTTCTTTTCAAGAAATTTGAAATTCATGAAAATTCAAGTAATAATTCTTCTTCTATTATTAAAAATGATATTTCATTGGTATTTTTTGATAACTCATATGTGATTTTATATATAAAATCATTTAGACTTTTAGTTGTTAGGTCATTTTTTCCAGTTTTTTCTTGTAAGAAGTGATCAGGAGAGTGTTGCATAAGATAATTTATAAACACTCTTAGTCACTTAGTTGTAGGTAGTCTTCATGCTGAATTGTAAGGTTGATATACTAGTTTTAATTCTTCCAAAACACCCATATCATTTCTAACAGTTGCAGAACTTACTCATAAATTATATTTTTTTAAAAGTAATTTACTTCATAGTACTTTTCAAGTTTCTAGATATTCTTTGACAATTATGCTTAAGATTTCTATATTTCTATCTGTTAAATTAAACATTATGTGATATTTATATAATAAATATTAATATACTTATGATATTATAACTATTTTGAATGTCAAGTTTTGTTAGATATGTATTAACTATTAAATAGATTTTTAAATCTTTTAAGCATTCATTCTTTTATAATATATTTTCATCAATCTAATTTAAATTTTTTACTTGTTCATTTTTTGTTTTCAAATGATCAAGATATTACCTTACCATTATTATCTCTCTCAATATGTGTAAACCTTTTTATATTATCTCATTCTATTTTTAATGGTATATATTTATCTCATTCTAGCCAAAAAGGGATAGATATTTTCTCTTGATTTACATATCTTCAATACAAAACTTTTCAATATTTTCCTCTTGTTAAATTTTTTGTATCATAAATAGTTTCTCACTCTATATGCAATGCTTTATAACTTTTAGTTTTTGACGAAAACCAAAATGGTACCCGAAAATTATGATTTTTTGATTTAAATTCTCAGCATTGAACTTTTCATCATTGTTTTCTCTTTAAGGTTTGTGTATTTGTGATATCAATTCATTCTATTTGTTTCAAGGATGTATATTTTTGTTTTTCTTTATTATACCAAAATGGTAACCATATTCATTCTTGGTTTAATATAAGTCAGTATATTTGAGTTGGTTCAGAATCAAATTCAGAGTGTATTCACATAGAATCACATACGGTATCATGGTTAATTTTGGTAATAACCTTATACTTATCTCAATCAAGTATAAAAGGAATCCAAAATCAATTACATGTCTTATATTTTCAAATCAAAACTGTTGTATTTCTATTTACAGATTCTTTATCTTGATCAGCTACAAGGGCTTTTATATTTGGGTTGTGAGAATCATTTAATTTGAGCTTAATTATACTATTGTATATTCTATTTAACAAATCCATTGGATATTTCTCTTTTAATCAGTCAATTAATTTTTTTTCTTTTTTTGTAATTGGTTTAGTATGACTTGTTAATAATTCTTCTGTGTATTTTAATTCTTTCTTTGAATAATAATCTAGAGGTTTTTCAATTAAATAAGAATAGTCTTTTTCTCATACTATATTAATCACTTTTCATTTTGTTTGTACTCAAGTTATATTCAATTGACTTGTTATTTCAGGGGGATTTATTGCTTTTAATTCATTTTCAGTGCTTATTTTATTCATTTTTATTTTTTTTAAATTACTAATATATAATAGTTATACCAATAAATTTTTTTATATCAATATTTTTTATAGTATAATTAGTCTATTTATTTGGATTATCCATTTATATATGATATAATTATTTCAAGTATATTATAAAAAATATTGATATGAAAATTTGAATTGACTTGAGATTTCTACAAGAAGAGGATTTATACTCTTTATTTGTTTTTTCTATTGTTCAAGAATTAATAAAAAATACAAAACATGAGTTTATAATATATTCAGATACTTGATTTGAAGATGATTTATGAATGGCGAAAACTGAAATAGTAGAAGAAAAAATATGAAGCATTGGTGAAAACTTTTCGTTGATAAAAAAAATTAAAAAACAAAATTTTGATTTAATGATTTTTTTCAATGAATACAAACCTCTTTCATATACTGATGATTATGTTTTAGTTATTCCAAGCTTACAAAGATTATTTTTTGGTCCTTTTAAAAATTCACTTGCAAAACACTATTATTTAAAATTGTTAAGTTCAAATATAAATCATGCAAAAAAAATAATATGTTTAGACAAAAAAACAAAGTCAGATTTAAATGAAAGATTTAACATTGAAGAAGATAAAATAGAAATTATAAAAGGATTTTTTCCAATTAGAGAGGCTATTTTAATTGAAGATAACGATTTAAATATAAAAAATAAACATGCATTAACTTGAGATTATATTTTATATGATTCAGAGGAATCAAGTATAAAAAATCTAGATAAAGTATTAAATTCAATAAAAAAATTAAAAGAAGAAAACCAAATATTGAATCTGATAATTTTGTGAGAGGATGCCTGAAAAAACCTTGAATTTAGAAAAATGGTAGTTGATTATGGGATAAATGACTTAGTCTTTTTTGTATGAGAAGTGGATAATGCTCAAAGACAAAATTATTATAGACAAAGTGTAGGTCTTGTATACCCAAATATATATGAAACTTTTCCTTTTGAGTTAAATAATGCATTAATTTATTGAACTCCAATGATTGTGAGTGACTTAGAAGTAATAAAGGAGGCAACATTATGAGAACTTGAATATTTTAATGCTCTTTCAAATATGGATACTCTTGAAGCACTAAAAACATTTTTAAAAAAGAAAAAAAATCCAAACTATAAAAAAATATTGGATTACAACACCCCTTTAAAATATTCAAATGAGATGCTTGATATTATTGATAATAAGCTTGATTAATTTAATTTTTTCAAATAACTTTCAAGAATCAAAGAAGCAGATATATCATCTACTTCTTTTTTTTGACTTTTTATCATGTTATTAATGTTTGATGCTTCAAAAGTAGTAAATCTCTCATCTATTCAAACAACTTTCATATTTGGAAATATGTTTTTAAGTTTTTCTATAAATTTTGTAGTTTTATCTAATTGTTTTGTATCTTTTTCAAATAAGTCATAGGGAAGTCAAACAACAATAGTATCAAATGAATTGTTTTGTTCAAAGAAATTTCTTAATTCTCTTACTAATTCAATTCTTGATACTATTTTTTTTGGAAAGGCAATATTATTGATTTCAATTGCAATTCATACTTTTTTTTCTCATAAATCTATAGCTAATATCGACATAGTTTGTTATATAGCAATAATAATTATTTTAGCCATTTCTCATGCTCAAAGTTTTACAAACACATCATGCTTTCATAACTTTTTAATATGTCAGTCCATTACTATTTCTGATTTTGTGAAGGTAAGTTTTTCTTCTTTTTTAAGTAAATCTATTAATTCTTTTTCAGTTATACTTCAAAAAGTTTTTCATGATGCATCTTTATTTAAAGTCAGATTATAGATTTTTCAGTTCAATTTTTCCCATATATCGTGCCTGTTTGTTACTTTATTAATTCTATTTTTTTCAAGTTTTTTCTTTTTATCTTCAAGCATTTTTTCATCTGCTTTTGTAATTTGTTTTGCAAAATTTTTAGGAAACAAGAAGTTTCTTGCATAACTATCATTAACTTCTTTTATTTCACCAACTTTTCATACATTGATAACATGTTGTAAAAACATTACTTTCATAAAACAAGTATTAGTAGATAAAGTTAAGCCTCAATTTCAATAATATTAATTTTATAACCAACCAATTCAGATGCTAGATTAATATTAACTCATGCTTTTCAGATAATTTTTGGTTTTTCCTCAGGAAGGATAAATACATCAGCAGTTTCAGTTTCTTCGTTTACATTAACCTTTAGTACAGTAGCAGGAGTTAAAGCTCTTTTTATTACTTCTCTTGTATCATCTCCATTAGCGATTATATCTATTTTTTCTCAACTAAGTTCTTCCATAACAGATTTAACTCTAATTCATTTTTGTCAGATTAATGTTCAAACAGGGTCAATTTGTTCATAATTTGAACTTACAAGCACTTTAGATTTCATTCAAGGAAATCTTACGACTTTATCAATAGTAACTACACCTTCTCAGATTTCAGGAACAAATATATCAAATAATGCAGCAACTAATTCAGGTCTTTTTCTTGATAATACAACTTTAGGGTTTCAGATTTCTTTATTTGTTACCTCAGCAACAAGTACATAAAATCTTGCATCAGCAACATAGTTATCTTTTGATACTTGTTCACTTTTTGGTAGAGTTACTTGATTTCAATTGTAATCAAAGATAACTTTTCATGATTCAACTAAATCTACTTTCATATTTACAACCTTTCATTCTTTTCCTATAAACAAGTCATATATTTTTTCTTTTTCACTATCAGCTATTTTTTGGATTATAACTTGTCTAGCAGCTTGAGATGCTATTCTTCAAAACGATTCTCAATTATCTCATTCTGTTATTTCATCAGTTACATCTATTTCGATTAAATCTCATTCTTCAAAATTTGCAGCATCTTCTCAAAGTTCTTCAAAACTTATTTCTAAACTAGGGTTTTCAACTTTTTTTACAACAGTTTTTTCTAAAGTAACTTCAATAGATTTGTTTTCCATATCTATTTTTACATTTACTTTATTGTCTTTTGTTCCGTAGTCTTTTTTATAGGCAGTTTTTAAAGCTGCTTCAATTATCTCAACTAGTTTTTCTTTTGGTATTTTTTTCTCAACTGATATTAAGTTTACTGCAGCTTCTATTTTTTTAAAATCTATCATATAATAAAAATTAATATATAATTAAAAGGGTTAAGTCTTTTAAAATAAAAACGAGAATCTGTCAAACAAACCCTCGCTTTCATCTTTTTAATTATTATATTGATTTTAAAAAAAATGCAAGATTTTTATTTTTCTTATATTTTGTAATATATAGGTAATATGTAAATAGCTAATTTTTTGAAAAAAAATGAAATTCAGTTATAATTATGTGTGCAAAAAATTTGTACTATTTTATATTTTAATTTTTGTATAAATGAGAAAAGTTACACTATTAATGATTACTATAATTATAAGTATGTCTTTGGTTAATGCTGATGAAACTACTACTAGTACAGATACTGGTACAACTACTACTACTACTACTACTGAAACTACAACAGAAACTGAAACTGAAGTAGAAGATACTGAAGAAGATGAATCAGATGATGATTCAGATGGAGATTCTTCTAAAGAAGAGGAACTTAAAAAAATGAGAGAAGCAGAAAAAGCTAGAATTGAAGCTAATAGAGAAGAAATGAAAAATAACAGAGAAGAATTTAAAGCTGATAGAGGTACTTGAGTAGTTATTAAACTTAACTTAACAGATGAACAAAAATCATCAGTTAAAGAGATAATGGCTGATCATAAGACTAAAATGGATGAATTAAAAAAATCTTTAGAAGCTAAAGAAATTACTAAAGAAGAATTTATAACAAAAGTAGAAGAATTAAGAAATGCAACTAATGAAAGTTTAAAAACTTTACTTTGAGATAATGAAGAAGCTTTAAGAGTATTGTCTCTTAAAAAAGTAATGCTTGATAAAAATATGGAAATAAGAAAAGAAAATGGTGAAATTAGAAAAGATTTTAAAGATCAAAGACAAGCATTAAGAGCAAAATATAAAGAAAAATTTGTTGCTGCTCTTGGAACAAAATTAGATAATTTAAGTGATGAGAAACTTAATAAAGTATTAGTTAAGATTGAAACTGCAATTGAAAAAACTACTGCTAATGAAAAATTATCACAAGTTAATAAAAATAAAATCTTAGCTCAATTAGAAGCTTTGAAAGCTATAATTAATGAAAAATTATGAGTTACTGAAGAAGTTGAAGAAGAAGTTAATTTTGATGAATTATTGGCTGACTAATTAGACAATTTGTTAAACTAATTAACCCCGGGATTTATAAATCCTGGGTTTTTTATTTGCATATACCTTTTTTTAAATTTTTTTTGAAAAAAATAACTTATTACATATAATCTACAAGCTTATAAATTAAAAAATATTAATTATGAAAATTGAAAGAAAAATGTTACCAAAGTCTATTTTTGAAATGATAATTGAAGAAGAGACTAAAAATATAGCTCGTGAAAGAGGTCATGTAATGGAATATCTTAAAAATACAGCTGATATTAAATGATATAGAAAATGAACAGCTCCAGAGGCAATGATAGTAAAAAAATATGGTGAGGAACAAATAAATCATATGGTTATAGATCATGCAATTGATCATATTTATCAAGATGCTATTAAAAAAGAAAAAATTGTACCTGTAGCACAAGCAGAAATAGTAGAGGTTATTTCTGAATCACCTTTAAAGTTTAAAGTACATGTTGAAATATTACCTGAAGTTAAAATATCTGATAAATACAAAAAAATTAAACTTAAAAAAACAGTTATAGAGGTTTCTGATAAAGAAGTTGAATGAGCATTAAATGATATCCA
This sequence comes from Candidatus Altimarinota bacterium, assembly GCA_010119095.1. Classification (GTDB taxonomy): domain Bacteria; phylum Patescibacteriota; class Gracilibacteria; order BD1-5; family UBA6164; genus Altimarinus. The sequence goes on along the minus strand of SAAG01000039.1, from coordinate 988 downwards.
AACTAGATTTACAAAATTTGAAGAGGCAAGTAATACTGATTCTATTGAAAATTGAGATAAAGTAACAATAGATACAACTTGATATGATAAAGGTGAAAAAGTATTGGAAAGTACATCTATGCAAGATTACCCATTAGTAATTGGTTCAAAATTGCTTGTTCCATGATTTGAAGAAGGACTTATAGGTAAAAAATCATGAGATGAAATTACATTAGATATTACTTTCCCAAAAGATTATCACAATGCTTGATTTGCTTGAAAAGAAACTAAATTTAAAGTTAATATCAAAAAAATTGAGAAATCTGTAAAACCAGAATTTACACCTGAATTTATTAAAAATTTGAGAGGGAAAGATTTGGATTTACAATGATTTAAAGCACTTATAAAACAAGAGATAAAAGAAACAAAAGAAATGAATGCAAGAGTAGATGAGGAACATAAGTTAATTGATGAATTACTTAAAGTTACTGATTTAGAAATAGGTGATAAATTACTAGCTAATCAAGTTCAAAAAGTATTTGAAGAGATAAAAGAAAATCTAACTAAGGATAACCTGAGAATGGTTGATTATCTTGAATCACTAAAAATGACAGAAGATGATTACAAAGAAAAAAATGTAAAATCTATTGCTAAAAAGAGATTGGAAGGGGAATTGATACTTCACAAGTTAATGGAATTAGAAGATGTAAAAATAACTGATGCTGAAATGGATAAAGAAATTGATACTATTCTTGCTAGATTTGGTTCAGAAGATGTATTGAAAAAACTTAAAGAATTATATGTTCCAGGTGGAAAATATTATGAAGAACTAAGACAAAGAACTTCATACAGAAAACTAATAGATAGTTTCTTTGAATAATAAAAACAAAAAGTAAGAACTAATTTATAAAAAGTTAGTTCTTACTTTATTATATTCGGGATTCGCCAAGCGGTAAGGCTATGGACTCTGACTCCATCATCGTAGGTTCGAATCCTACATCCCGAGCCA
>SAAG01000004.1 GCA_010119095.1 Candidatus Altimarinota bacterium | reverse complement strand
TTCAATTTTATGATTAATTGGTTCTCCAGTTTTTCAAGGAATCAAGAAAAACTCTCTTTCTCCACTTTCTCCAGCTCTACCACTAGTCCAAGCTCCAGGAATTTCATTTACAATCATACCTGTATCTCTATCTATTCAGATTCTTCTTCACTGTTCGTCTGTAATCATTATGTCGATTGGAGAGAGGATGTCGTATTCAAATAAAGCATCAGTTGTTTGTAAATCTAAAGAAAATCTAATACGATTAATTGGGTTATCTTTTTTTAAAATATTGTCAGAAATTTTTGTATTAAATCTATTTTTATCATAAAACCAAGATAATATATTATTGTTTTTTATTCATCTATTTTCATCAATTATAATCCCTTTTTCTTCATATGTATAATCTGCATATCAAAAATTACTTAATAATCAGTATCTCTTATTAAATTCAGTATCTTTCAAATCTAACAAATCTTCAATTATTTTTCAACTTGTTGCAAATGGCATATTTGTATGACTACAAACTTCATATTTGTCTATTTCTCAGAATCAAATATATGGATATAGTTCATTATTTAGTGAAATATCATTTGTAATTATATTTCACTTTGAGAATGATCAAATTCATAATTTTGGTTCATTATATTCATTATCAGTAGAATATATTGTTTTATAATTGTTGTTTGTTGGATTACTTTTATTGCATTTTATTTCCCTAGATTCAAAATTAGAATTACTAAATTCTTTTCAATCTGTACTATCATTTGGAACAAGTTTTAAATTATTTGTTGGAACAGTTCAATCTCATCACAATCATGATTGATTTCTTAATACTTTACTTATTAAATAATAATTTTTTCAGCTATCTTCTATATAATAACTATATATATCTTGTCATTTGTGTTTATATGTCTCATCATAAGTTATTAACTCTCTTGATCATGCTATCGTTATATATTTCTCTGTTTTATCTCATAATTCTATATTAAATATATTATTTAATCCATTATTTCATGTAATTTTAGAATAATAAGAAATATATTTTTTTTCTATTTTTTTCATCATTTTATCTATATTTTCTTTTTTATTTAATTCTTCCAAAAAACTATTTTGTGGATAATTTTCTATTTTAATAGAATAAAAATTATTTGTAGAATCTATTAAATCTGAATATTTATTATCTTCTGTATCATAAAACTGATTTAATTTATTAGTTTTATCTAGTGTAACTTCTTTTTTTTCTTTATACAAGTATTTAAGTTTTTTATTATTATAGTCATTATCATTATTTATATCTGGAAGTAGTTGACCTAATGTTACTACCCCATTAGGAACTTTATTATCATATCAATGAATCAGTTTATATAATCCCAAATCAGAACTAACATTGAGTTGATTTTTTATTCAAAAGTATCATACCATAAATCAATCTGTCATCTCTATATCTCACTTTTCCCATATCGCAAAAGCTTTTGGAGATCATCTATGAGGTGTAGCAATAGTAATTAATTTGTTTACTTTGATGTCCTTTGAAATATTTGATGATGAATAAGGGTTTTGACAGGGGTATGAATCAAAATTTTGTATTTTTCAATTCATTTCTTTTTTTGAATCAAAGTATGTAATTTTATTATTATCATCTCTTAATATTATTTTCATTAATCAATTTTGATATCATTTTTCCACACACATATCCTCAAGCATAGCTCTAGCAACGAGTCATCACATAGAATGGGATACTATATTCACTTTTCATATATTACATTTATTATGATATTCGTAATCTCTAAGTATAAGTCAAATTAGCTGAGTTAAAAGTGTTGCTGTTATCTTATTATCCTTTTTCCAATCATAACCAAATACATACAATCCATTTTTAGGATTTCTTCATATGTATTTAGATCAAGATGAACTTGTACTTAAAGTAAATTCATCCTGATAAAATACATCTTTAATCTTATATCAATTTTGTTTAAATGTATATATCAAAGTATCATAAGTATGATTTATAGGATCTGGAATCCATCTTTTTACTTGTTTTCCTGTTTCTTTATATCATTCCTCACTATACCATGAAGCTAATATCCCAGGTACAAGTATAGTCGGGATATCTTTTTCTTGTATTTTTTGACATAGATTTCATTCTATTGACAATATATCTCTTTCATTAGTTTCAAAATCTGCAAAATTTTTTCACGATAGAACTAATATTATTAAAAATATTGATAATACTTTTTTCATTGATTAAATTAATTATAGAAATATTGATTTATCTATTGTTTTTGTATTAAAAATTTTATCTAAATACTCTTTCAAATAAGTATCCATTAATAGTTTTATTTCTTTCTCATTTAATTTTGAAGCATAATTCAATTTATTTAATAACTCATTGGATAAATTTATAATTTCATTATTTTTTGCAATTGAAAGTATATTTTTTAAATATGTTAAACTGTCATCTAAATTATTTATTTTTCAATCATAAAATGTGCTTGTAAAAAGTATATAATTCAAAAAATATAATTGAAAAGAATCATCATTATACCTTTTTAACAAATTATTATATCAAAATTTTTCAATATCTTCAAAAACTAATCTATATAGTGAAGGTTCTTTTATTTTCATCGCAAACTCCAATCCTTCTATACTATCCTCCAATGTTTTAAATGGTTTATATAAATCAGATTTAAAACCATATCTCTCTGTTAAGAAAAAATATATCTCTTTATTTGTTATATTTTTTCAGTCTTGATATAAAAATAATCTTGGATGAGTTTGTAATGTATACCATGGATTTGTTATGTAAAACAATCAATATACTCATACTACTGTTAATGTTACCATTTTATAATACCATTTATTTGTTCTTTTTTTGTTTCACTTTATATATTTATCTTGAAAAAAATATATTATCGATCATATTCATACAATACTATATAGCATACTTGAAACAAACATCCAATCATTACTAAATATTCAATCAGTTGTAAATGCAAATGGTATATATATATATTCACTTATCCTATCCCAATGATAAAATTTTCATATTAAAATGAATATCCCTATTACTCACAACATCATAAACAAAAATAGTCCTATATTTTTACTTATTCTTTCTCAAGTTGTTTCTTTTAATATTTTCATACATTTTATTATTAAAAAGTTAAATTATTTTTTTATATATCTAATTAATTGATTTTTTCATTCATAGCAACTTATAAATCCTATAAAATTTCATTTATCTAATTCCTCTGAATAATTTATATAATAATCTGAATACATTTCATAATTATAATACATTGTATGAAATGGAGTAATATCAATACATTTATATGATTCACTTTCAATACCATCAACTACAAAAGATCAATTGTAATAAATACCAATAAAATATATAAAACTATCTCATAGATAGAAAAAATTTCAAATTCCATCGTATTTATCAATTTCAACTCAATCTTTTACTAAAATGCTCTTTCAATTTTTTTCTGCTAAATAAGAATAACTATTTCAATTTTTTGAATATAAAATTCATAAATCAAAGGTATTGATAGAATCATATTCCTTACCTTCAACTCAATCTTTTACTACAAAAAATTTTCAATTCCTTTCTGCCACATAAGAATAACTTTTCTTATCTGGTGAATATCTAAAACTATTTACATTATCATATTTATCAATTTCTAATCAATCTTTTACTAAAATATATTTGTTACCTTTTAATACAATAAATGAATATTCTTTATTTGTTAATCAATAGTTGAAGTTAAATAAAGTCCTATCATTGTATATTCATAATATTTTTCAATCCTTAATAACAATTTGTTTTCATTTTATAATTATAGAAAAAACATAACTTTTTCAATCTGATGAAAGTTCTAAATTTTTTACTTCGAATGGAACAATTAAAATATCTTTTCAGTTTTTATTTACAACATATTTTCAATCCTTGACAGCTATAAACATGAAAGATTTTCAATTAATTGCTCATCTAATTTTTTTTAAATAATCATAATCTATACTTTTTACTCAATTTTTAACTAGATAAGTCTTACCTTTTTGTTCTCAGAAAAAATAAATATCTTTTCATAAATAAAATGGATAATATATATTATCATAATCTCAATATTCATTTTTTAAATTGTTTACTAATATTAGTTTTCATTTTTTATTTGCTATAAATGCAAAATTTTTGAAATCATTAGAGTATATATATTCTCAAATATTATTATACTCTTTACTTTCAATTCAATCTTTTATTAATATATATTTTCAATTTCTCATTGTAATATATATAAAACTTTCTTTTATTTCCTTTGGATAATGAAAAGCAGATATTCCATCGTATTTATCAATTTCTACTCAATCTTTTACTAAAATGCTCTTTCCATTTTTTTCTGCTATATATGAAAAACTTTTTCAATCAATTGAGTAATTAATATCATACACTTGCTGATAATCATTATGTTCTATTCAATCTTTTACTAAAACATAATTATAATTAATCATTGCTATATATGAATATCAACTTCAACTTGGGGAAAATAAAAATTTATTTATATTATCATATTTATTGATTTCATTTCAATTTATATTTAGTATTTCTTTTCATCATGAAAAAATTGTAAACTTATAACTTTTAAAATCAGGAGAAAAGTCTATATTTTGTATATTTTCATCATAAGATTTAGATTTATAAATATAATAGTAATCCTCTAATGAAGAAGCAAATGTACAAAAAATTCAAAGTAAATTCAGAAATATAAATATAATTATTAATAATATTTTTCTTATCATGCTTATTAATTAAATACTAAATTATTATTTACTCAAAAAATCCCTTAAAATCCAGATCATTTCTTCTTTTTTTGAAGTTCAGTAAATCTGTAAAATTTTTTGTAAATGTTTTTCTGTTAGATAAGATATATTTTTTTGTAAATTCTTATGTAATAATATCTCATATTGTAAATTTCTAAATGAATTATAACTAATTTTAGTGTCATAAAATTCATCTCAATTACTTATACTCTCAACCAATATATCAATAAAATTATTATAATCTTCATTTGTGTAATTATACTTTTTATATGATTTTTCTCAATATTTAAAATAAAGAATTTTCATATAATCCTTATATGTATTTATATCATTTTCTTCCAACTCAATGTCAGTATTTGTTTTAATTATAGCAAAATCCATACATCACTCTTTTGAAATACAATTTAATAAACCTTCAAATTTATTTTCATTTGATTTTAAATATTCATTTAATTTGTCTATATAATAAATATTAGTATTGATTTCATTTACTACTAAATTATAATTTTTATTTCAAAAATTAGCATTAACAAAATCATAAATCTCTATATGAAATTTTGATAAATCTTTCTCTATAAACAATAGTATTTTTATTAAATCTTCTTGTGGTATTCTATCTCCTAATGATACATTTGGTGGTAAATATCAATTACTTTTTAATGCATCAAAACTTAACTTTTCATCTGAAATATATGTTTTTGCTAATATATTTATTAGATAAAGTGAACTCTTTCCATAAGTTAGATAGGCTCAACTATCAAATTTAGGAGCATTTAAATACAATAAATTATATATTTGATTAGTACTATCTCACTTGTAAATCAAATCTAAGGCTTGTTTTTCTTTAATATAATAATCTTTTATCTGATTATTTATGTATATTTCTGACTTTTGTAGGATTCAATTATTATCAAAAAATGATGCTTCACAAGTAAAATAATTTTTAAATGCATTAATATCAAAAGTATATTTGTAATTTATTAAATAAGAATCAATAAATGTATCTAAATAATCTTTACACTCAATCCTTATTTTTGTTTTACTATCATATATCATTGTACTTGGTATATTTAAAACTAAGTCATTCTTTATACGACTTAAATAGAGTTTTGCTGACATATCTCTTCATATATAGTCTATATCTATTAAATCGCTATATAATCAGCTATTATTACAATTATTATATACAATTACAAAATATGAATATTTTTTTCATGATAATATATCATAATCATCGAAGTAATTAAATTTTTCTTCAATATAATACTCCTTATATTCAGGGGAAATCCTTATAATCTTTATTTTCTCTTTTCAAGGATTATCCCATGATAAACGAATATAATCATGCAATCAATTACTTTTAATTTCAATTTTTGTATTTTTTGCATGTATTGGAGATGAACAATATATATTATTATTTGATCATCAATTTATTATAACAGAATCATCTTGTTCAAACTTAACTAGCGGATAGCCAAAAAAGTTATTCTCTTCTTGAATATTATTGAAAGTTAAAGTTTGTCATTTATATAATCAAAATAATCATACTGGAGTTTGGTAATCTGGTGATAAAACTTTTCTTTGGTTTCATAAAAAACCTAATGTACTCCACAGTTCTATTCACTCATTATAATCATATTTATTTCAAAAATATCATAATGATGTTTCTAATTCATCATTAAAGATACTTAAGAAATTATTTCATTGATAACCTATTATAGTATCAGAATAATCAGATGAAAAACTATCAATTTGATCAATATCCTCAATTATACTTCATGTTTCACAATTTTCTCAATCAATTTTTCCATCACAAAAATAAGTATATGAAATACTATAAAATAATGTTCATAAAATAAAAACTGTTAATGAAAATATTTTTTTTAGCATATATTTTACCGAGAAAAAATAGCATAAACTGAACTATAATTTGTTGGGATATCTTGTCATGTAATTTCCTTATACAACGAAGCACTAGTATAATCTAATTTAAACATATCAAAAGCATTCAATTTTTGAAAAATCCATCAAATTCATTTAGTTCAAAGATTATCTAATTTATAGTTTTTTCTCAAATTTCTTATATCATAGGTGTCTATATAGTCTCATGAAAATACATTATTGATTATATTTCTATTATAAGAAATATCTATTGAATTTGCATTTTCAAATAAATTATTAATAAAAATACCATATTTTAAGTTTGTATCAGATTCTCCTAAATAAAAATTATTAAAATTTGAGAATTTATTATTTATAAACGAAGCATTTTTTGTATTTTCTGTTCTAAAATTATTTCATCATAAATCTACTTCATTAGACATCAAAGTAAAAAAATCAAAATCATATCATAATACAAAACCTCAAATTTCAGAAAATTTAATATCATATACTCAAGATGAATATAAATTTTTAAAGTTTATTTTACTATCTTTTATTATCAATGGAACATAAAAATTGTATCCTGAATTAATCTCTAAATCGATTGTTGAATTTTTTATATATTGATATGGATTATTTGATGAATTACAATAAGTTCCATAATTCCAATAACAGCTAACAGCAGTTTGTCATAATTGTGTTCATGGCAGTAATTTAATATATGAATCTTCTATTTTAACTCAATAATTCATTGATCAATAAGTTGATGCAAAGTAATATCCTGCTGAATTACTTAAAAATTTTGCATTATTAAATATTATATTTCATTTTTGATTTGGAATATCAATAATTAAATCACTTATAATCAATCAATTATCTCATATTCATTGTATTTTCAAATAGTTTTTATAATTATTTCAATCAAAATTTATTGTTATAGTATTTGATCATAGCTTTTGTAGACTACAATTTACTTTTATATTAAAAATTATTCAACTTTGTGATAATAAAGACCCCGTATTAACATTGTTATTTATATAATCCACAGTTTTTTCAATTCATTCATTTAATGTTTTATATGGTTTTGATGAATCAAATGGAACTCATCCTAAATCATCTCAATTTTGACAATCTATGAGTGTATAATCAGTTTGATAATCTACATTATCTGCATAAACTTGAAAATTAAAAATAAAACCTATTAATAAACTTAAAAATAATAATTTTTTCATAATAATATACATTAATGATAAACTAAAATGGTTATATTATATACTCATTTTTATTAAATCAAATTTTTTATTAAAAAAATTCTCTAGCTTTAAACTAGAGAAAATATATATAATTTTGTAACTGTGAATACCAACGACAAAAAACTAAAACAACTTATCAAAAATCCCTTTTCCTCAGACTTTGAGATTCTTTGCTGTTGCTATTTGTTCGTAAAGTTCTCTTTCGTCTTTTGCTAGTTTCTTTGGGATTTTTATGTCTAGATTTACAAATAAATCTCATTTGCTGTCTTTTTCTACATGTTTTACTCCGTCTCATCCAATCTTTATAACTGTTCCTACTTGAGTTCAGGCTGCAATTTTGATAGTTCTTTTTCAGATGATTGGGATTACTATTTCTTTATCACATCACAAGATAGCTTCAAGTACATCCACTTCTAGGTCATAATACAAATCTTCTCCATCTCTTTTTAGTCACTTTTCTTCTAGTGAAACTTTAAATTTTACATATAAATCTCATTTTGCTTTTGTATTTATTCAGTCATTTCACTCTGAAGTCATCTTGATAATCATACCATTGTCTATTCAAGCTGGGATTTTTATCTCTAGTTCTATAGTCTTTTTTACTCTCTTTTTTCATTTACAAGTACCACATAGGTGGTCTAGTGTCTCTCCAGATCATTCACACTTTTCACAAACTCCTGTATGTTCTATTACTCAGAAAACACTTTGTTGTCTGTATTTTACATACCCTGTTCCATGACAATCACCACAAGTTTTCTTTCAAGTTCATCCTTCTCATTTACAGTCTGTACACTCTTCCATCCTATCAAACTTTATCTTTTGTTTTCCTCAGTAGATACTTGTTTCTAGGTCCAATTTAATAGTGTATTCTAAATCTTCTCATCTAAATGATGTTTGTCTTTTTCTTCTTCATCCACTTGAAAATCATTCTCCCCCATTGAAAAATGAGTTAAATATATCTGAGATGTCAAAATCTACTCAAAATCAACCACCAGAAAATCCTCAATTTCATACAGTTCAATATGTATCATATTGTCTTCTTTTTCCTGCATCAGAAAGTACTCCATAAGCTTCATTGATCTCTTTAAACTTATGTTCTGCTTCTTTATCTCATCCATTTCTATCAGGATGATATTGCATAGCTAGCTTTCTGTATGCTTTTTTCAGCTCATCGTCAGTTGCATTTTTATCAACTCAAAGGGTGTTGTAGTAATCTTTATTGGACATAGTAAATTTAATTATATTTTTTAAAAAATTGTTTTACATTTTCGATAGAGTTTATTTCTAACACTTTTTTCTTATCAAAAAATCATATTTCTATACATTCATCAGATTCTTTGAAATTTAGGTTTTTTAATTTAACTTTATAAAAAATATTAGCAATATATGGCCTAGTTTTACTGTTTTCTTTATATGCTGTTATAAAAAATTCTGGTTTTTCGATAATTTCTTCAGTTTCTAGTCACATTTCTTCAAATAATTCTCTTTTCAAACAATCTATTGGATTTTCATTGTAATCTAATCATCAACCTGGAAAATCCCAAACTCATTTACTTTCTTTACATAGCAAAAACTCTCATTTTTCATTTAAAATAAGAGCTTTTACACTCACTCTATACCATGAATCATTTATATCAATCATAAATTCATATTTATTGACTTGTATATTTTATGATAAAATCAAAAAAAGCAAGAGATTTTTTGTTCTTGCATTTTTTGATAGCTGATCATAATAATTAATTATTATTATTTTTTTATAGAAATTTTATATAAATAAAATCAAATTATAAAGCCAAATGTATTTAACATAATATCGTCAATATCTGTAATTTTATAATTAAATCATAAAAAACTGGATATAATAAATTGTAATATTTCAATAAAAAAAGAACTTAATAATCATATAATTAGAGCTTTCTTTATAACATTTTTGCTTTTCCAAATAATAGGAACTAAAAATCCCATAGGAAGAAATAAAATTATATTTCAAAGTACTTGTTTTACCTTTATAAAAGTCCCTAGATTTTGATTTGATAATATATCAAATATAGATGCAAAAGGAATATAATTATTATAATTTTCTCAAAATGTATTTTTTATTTCATTTAATCATTCTATAGGTAATGGAAGGATTGTTATAGATAAGAGAGATATAATATACAAAAAAAAGAGAGAGAATACTATAATTCTACCAATACTAACTTTTTTAACAATTAAATATATAAGAAAAATTATGTATATAGGTCAAGAAATTACATATAAAAATTCATAGTCTATCATATTTATATATTAACTAATAATTTTTTATTACTACATTATTATCAACTAATGTAACTCAATCATTTGCCTTAGACAAAAATACATAATAATTTCATACTCAGACATTACTCCATTTTGCAGTTCCTAAAATATCTCTGTATAAAGTAACACTGCCAATGTAATCATCTATAAGTTTATCTCTATATAAAGCAACACTATATGTTTTATTTGTAGAATGTATAAAAGGAGTAGAAGTTGCTCTAGAGGTAAAACTAATATTTGTCCCATCAAAATAACGGGTTTGTCCTGTTACAGAAACAGAAAATTGGTATGATGTTGTATAACTACTTGCATAAACATTAACAACTATAGATAAAAAAACTGTTAATATAGACATATATGATGCTATTTTTTTAAATTTTTCTTTCATATTGTAAAAAAAAGAAATAAAATATTAATATAAAAAGATTCCTCCTTTATATATACATTACCTTAAATGATTTTGCAAAATCGTATATATATTATACGAAAAAATAAATAAATCAAACTATTTTTAAAATATTTTTAAGTAAATAAAAATACCAGATTATAAGAAAAAAATCCGTCTTTCGACGAATTTTTAAAAAATGTAGAATGGCACCCCCACTAGGAGTCGAACCTAGCATACAGGATTTGGAGTCCTGCGTTATAGCCGATTAACTATGGAGGTAAGTTATTAATTAACAATGAATAATGAATAATTAATAATTAAGGAAGATAATTATAAAAATCAAAATCCTTAATTATTAATTGTTAATTGTTAATTATTCATTATATAGAAAATCTATAAAAAGCTTCTAAAGTATCTTCTCAGATAAATTGTTTAACTTTTAAATCTGGATTAACTACAAATGCTTGTTCAAGTAATGTGATATCTTCTTTAAACTTGTTAAGTTTTCAAGCTAAGATATTTTCAAGTACTTGTTCTGGTTTTCCAGCCATTTTTGGATCATTTTTCATAATCTCCATTTGGATAGATTTTTCTTTTTCTACTGCCTCAGCACTAATGTCTGAAGTAGCTAGATAATCTGGGTTAGTAGCTGTTACATGCATAGCAACTTGTTTAAGTTTTTCCCCATCAGTATCAGCTTTTTTAGATACTACAACAGAAGCAAGTTTACCATTTGAATGAACATATGATTCTATTTTTGCTCCAGAAATAACTTTTGCAACTTTTAAAACCATATTTTCTCCAAGTTTTAAAACTGATTCTTTTTTTGTTTGTTCCATTTCTTCAGTAGTTTTTCCAGCTTTAAGCATACCCATAAGTTCACTTAAAAGACCTTGAAAACCATCTGATTTAGCCAAGAAATCTGTTTCACAAGTAAGAGATACAACATAACATTTATCTCAGTTTATTTCGATTTTTATACATCCTTCTGATGTCTCTCTATCTGCTTTTTTTGCAGCTTTTGAAAGACCTTTTTTTCTTAGTTCCTCCATAGCTTTTTCCATATCTCAATCAGTTGCAACTAGTGCATCTTTACATTCCATCATTCAAACTCATGTAATTTCTCTTAGTTCTTTTATTTGTGCAGCTGTAACTACCATAATTATAAAAATTAAAAATTAAATTATTTACCTAAACCATTTACTTTCTTATCAAGTTCATCAATAACAAATATATTTACATCTTCTCATCTATATGCTTTTATTCCATAATAAAAACTAAATATCAGATATACTAAAAACAATATAAATAATACTGCTCAATAATAAAGAAAGAAATAAATTAAAACTGTAATAAAAACATATAATACAAAAAGATACACTCAATATTTTATATTTTTCTTGTATTCTTCAGACTTTATATCATCTATAAAATACAGAACAATAGCAAGAAATGGAATATAACATATCGCATTTTTAAAGTAATCTTTTGGTGAATTATCACTTGATTCCATAAAAAAAAATAAAAGAATAAGTGTTAATACTGTTTTAAAGGATAAATACCTTTAAAACAGTATTAAATTTGTTAATTATGCATTTTCAACTTCTTCTTTAGCTTCAGTTTCTTCAACTTTTTCTTCATCTGATTTTTTAAATGTTTTTACTTTTGAAAATTCTTTTTTTTCTTCAATTTTTTTAATTCCAGTAGTTTTTGGTGCTGTAGAAGTTGCTACTGTAAATATACTTGATTTAATTTCTTTTGCAATATAAGCTATAGATTTAGGAGAGTTAGTATTTGCAGGAATACAATTTGAAACAACTAAATCGTCTCAGTTTGTATTTAAAATTGCTATACATTCTATTCCTAGAGTATTTGCTTCTTTGATAGCTTGTGATTCATAAACTCCATCAACTATAAAAATAACATCTGGAAGTTTTTTCATCTCTTTTAATCAACCGTAAGCTTTATCCAATTTAGATAATTCAAGTAATTTTGCAGCTTTTTCTTTTTTTGTAAGAGTTTCAAATTCTCACATTTCTTGTTCTTTTAAAAATCTTAAATATGTAGATATTCTAGCTTTAATAGTTTTAAAATTTGTTAAAAGTCCTGGAATCCATTTTTCAGAAACATAGTAACTATTTGTATCAGCAGCTAGTTTTTGAAAAGCATCTTTTCATTGGATTTTTGTTGCAACAAAAAGTACTTTTTTTCCACTTTTTGTAAGTTCAGCTAATCTAGCTTTTACTTCTTCAATTTTTTCACTTGTTTTTACTAGATTTAAAATATGTACTCAATTTGAGTTACCATATATATATCTTTTCATTTTTGGATTCCAAAAATTGATTTTATTACCTATATGTAACAAGTTATCAAACATAGAACTTAATATTTCTTTTTCCATTTGTATAGTTATTATATTATAAACAGGTTTTTGTCTTAAGATAGACTATCCTTTGAAATAACTTTGCTCTAGATTAAAAATCTAGATTCACAAAAATTATTTATTTTTATTTATTATTCTTCAGTAGTTTCAGCTACTTCAACTTTTTCTTCTTTTTTTGGAGCTTTTTTAGTTTTTACTTCTTCTTTTGATTCTTCTTTAACCTCAGTTTCAGCAGTTTCTACTTTTTCTTCTTTTTTCTTTTTAGGTTTTGCTTCAGTATTTGGTTCTTCATGTAAAGCTTTTATAGAAAGACCAATTCTCTTTTGAGCAGGGTCAAAATTGATGATTTTTACATCTACTTCTTGTCATACTTTGATGTGTTCTTTTATATCTTTAACAACACCATTTGAGATTTCAGAAAGATGTATAAGTCATTGAATTCATCCATCAAGTTCGATAAATGCACCAAATTGAGAAATTCTAGAAATTTGAGATTTGATAACATCCCCAACTTTATATTTTTTAGCAAGTACATCCCAAGGATTTTCTCTAAGTCTTTTAATAGATAATGAGATTTTTTCACTATCAAGACCAATAATTTTAACTTTAACTTTTTGTCCAACTTTAGCAAATTTAGAAGGATTGTTTACATGTCACCGATCAATTTCAGATACATGAACTAATCATTCTAATCCATCAAAAGTAACAAATAATCAATAAGTCAAGATTCAACTTACTACTCATTCTACTACATCTCATTCTTTTAATCATTCCAATGCTTTTCCTCTCTTTTCTTCGATTGCAGCTTTTTCAGAGAAGATAATTTTTTTACCTTCATCAGTTACATTTATAACTTTTACTTTAAAGTCTTGTCATACAAGTGCATTTAGATGAGCCAAGATTTTTTCTTGGTTAGCACCTTCTACTCTTGGATAATGTATAGGAGTCAATTGAGAAACTGGTATAAATCATTTTAAACCATCGATATCAACAAGTAAACCTCATTTATTAGCTTCAGTAGGTCTAACTGTGATAACTTCTCCAGAATTGAAATATTTTCATAAGTTTGAAAGACTTTTGATTTGATTTGCTCTTTTTAGAGATAAAATCAATAATCATCTTTCAACACTATCTCATAAAACCATTACTTCTATTATATCTCATTCATTTAATGAATTTAGATCAATTGTATTTCATAGTTCTTTATTTATAACCAATCATGTAAATTGATTATTAATATTTACTAGTATATTTTTCTTTTCGATTTTTATAATACTACCAGTAATAACTTCACCTTCTCTTGGATATTTAATCTCAGGAGATGCTTTTAGTAACTCTTCAAACAGAGTTAAGCTCTTTTCTTTTGCCATATGGGCTAAAATTAAAAAAATAAAATAGTGAAATTCTTTCAAGTCTCGCCAGAGCTTTTTACAAGGCTTTTGTATGCTCTTTTAGAAACCGAGAATTTCGTTTTAAAAGTTAGGAAGTAAAATTTTTATTGAAAAATTTCACTTTAAAACCTTTAAAAGGTTTTGTTTTTATGGGGTGCTCGAAGGGGCTCGGCTCTTTCGCTACAATCCCGTTTCTCGGGATAGTATCTCAAGTAGGCCATCCGGCAAAATCTACTTTGGTAGATTTTGGTCAATCGCTTCCTGTTTTTCAAACAGTGTGCTCTTGACTACCCTCCTTTCTCGCCCTATTATTTTATATTTTACTTTTGTACTTTCCTTTTTCTGTTTTTTTTATTTTATTTAATGGGGTGCTCGAAGGGGCTCGAACCCTCGACCTCCAGAGTCACAATCTGGCATTCTAACCAACTGAACTACGAGCACCATATATTTTAATTAACTTTTTTTTGTTTTTGTTTTGGCTCTGTAGGGACCTCCAGAGTACACAACCCTAGCATTCTGCCCTACTGAACTACGAGCACCATATATATTATATCTCCATACAAAAAATTTGCACAAATTTATGTGCTAAGAAAGTATATGAAAATCCGTTTAAAATGCAAATTATTTTATATATTTTATAAGAAGTAATTATATTACAATAAATGCCCTTAATTTACTTAAAACAAAAAAGTAAGGTTTCCCTTACTTTTTTGTTTTCTTTAGAATCAAATACATTGAAACTATTAAAATTATAATTATTATTCAAATAACTCAAAAATAATTTATATTTCAGCTTTGTTCCTGATTAACACTATTAACAGATTTTGTTTCTGTTATAATTTCGTCTTTTTCATTTTTAGTATTTACTTCTTTTAATTCACTTCAACTAATTGTTTCTTGCTCTTTTATTTTTCAAGTTGATGTTCACATTGAAGTTTCTCAGTTTGTATCTACTGTTTTATTTTCAGTATTTTGTGTTATCATCTGTTTTGGAGAATACACTTTCACAGTATTTGTTTTTGGTTTAACATAAACTATTTTTGTACTTTCTTCTTTTTTATCTATATTTGTAGTTCAAGATTGGGTATTTCATGATAATGTTTTTGTTATTCATACATTATGTCATTTACCAAAATTATAATGAAAAGGATCCGATCTTTCTACATCTTTTTCAACAGCTTTCATTATCCTTATTAACTCAGATTCTGTAATTCAAGATTTAAATGATTGTATTTGTTTTATCGTTGCTCCACTACAAATTGACATCGAAGTATCTGCATTATATTCATTTTTTCAGTATCTAAGGATAGTATTGTCTTTTTGATTCAGTACAGCATAGAAATCGTCTCATTTATTAATCTGAGTTGTTATCTTTCAATCTGTACTATCAATTTGTTGCTCCCCATTTCATCCTCATAAACATATTGAAACTCCTTTTCAAGTAAAATACTCTCTTCATCAAACAATATATGTTTCTTCTCAATTTTTTACTTTTATACCTAAATTTAATCAACATATATCAGTAAATGTTCTTGCTACTTCTTCTATTTTTCAAGAAACTTTGCATGGTGTTATAATTTTATATGTTAATGGATCATTATAAGATCATGTAGGAGCATCAATATATTCTAAACAATCAACATAATTACTATTCCCATCATATACATCTTTTCAAAATCAAGTAATTCTATTATATCAATACTCTGAAGTAAAATATATTGTATCTCATATTTTTGGCAATTGTCCTCAAGAGAATGTGAATCAATATTGTAAATTACAATCCTTCATTGTATTTAATAATTCTATATTCTCTTCAGAAACAGAAAAAGTATAATCTCAGTTATTACTGATTCTAAAAAAATCTAGGTAATAACAAACTTCAAAAACATCATGTTTTTCAATTGATTCAAGCTTTCAAAAAGCTCTACAGGAATTTCAAATTAATTCAGGATTATATAATCTCATATAAATATTAATTAGATATTATCATTTTTACTAAAGAACTTATTCAAGGTTGTGTACTTTTATTATAGTATAAAGAATTTATATTAAAATCAATACTTGATCAATAATATATTGTTCATCAAGCATTAGCCACATAATATAATGGTCAATATCATAAATTTAATCTAATAATTTGCTTTGAAGTATCAGTTGTATTATAGTAACCATATCAAACCATTGCATGGCTTCAATTTCAAAGTATTACTGGTCTTGATGCATTTATTTCAGTTTTAATATTAGAAAACAGATTTGTAGTAAATCTAGTTCAAATTGTATTTACATATCATTTACTTTTTGCATAACTTATAGCTCAACTCATTCAATTTGTTTCATAAGTCTTTCATTCATCTCAATCACATACAGTAGACATATAACTTTGTCATAAAAGTTTTTCTAAATTATCTATAGTTGTATTTCTCGTATTAGGGGCTGTTCAAGTAATTAAATTTGGAAAAGTTCATTTTCTATCATAATATCAAAATACTATTGCATAAGCTGTTGGTACACATCATACAGCACATGTTTGTCAATTATAATTAACATCACGAACTTGATCATAACAAGGAGTTTTTCAATTACATCAAGAATAATTCAATCAAGAAACAAAAGTATTTGATGCATTTGAAGGAGCTATATATCAACTTCAACCAAATGTTCAAGATCAAGCTTGAGCATTAGCATATTCCACCAAAGGCAATATCTTGTAACTAACTTCTTCTTTTGAAATAGCTTGTTTTTTATTTCTTAGTTCTTGTCTCTTTTCTTTAAAATCTTTTGTATTTTTATATTCTCTTACTTCTTGTTTCATTCAACTTATTTTTTCTTTCAAAGCAAGTTTTAATGTTTTTCTTTTCTCTTGTTTTTCTTCTTTTGTCAGTTTTGTATCTAGGTTTAATTGGTTATCTATATTCTCTACTGGATCTATTGCTGATATTTCATCTTTTTTTGTATTTTCTCAGTACATATCAAATGGTGAAAAGTAGTATAGTTTATTGTCTTTTTCTTCTCATCCGTTTTGTGCTAAAAGTACTTCACTTGGAGTATTTCAACTTGTTGAAGCTATTGGTATAGTTACATCGTCTCAATCAAAGTTTACCATAACAAATCAACAATCAGGGTTATTATCACAACTTACTTTAAATTCTATATATGACACTTTGTTATCATCATCTGTATGAAACTCTTTTCATTTTCACACTATTTGTGGATTATGGTCTTTCCAGTTTTCATCGTAACTAGAGTTAGATATATACTCATTTGCCATTCATAGTGCACTTTCATAATTAAATTTACTTATTGCATAAGTAAATCATGAAAAAGAAAACCCTAAAAGTACTACAAACAAAGCTAATTTTTTCATAAGAAAAAGTCAAAATATAAAGATTTATTAAATTGTTTTTTTAACAAATCTTTATTATATTATCCCCCCCAATTATTTTGTCAAAAGTATATTTTCTTTTAAATTGACCATTTACTTAATTATACACGATTTATATTAATTTCATATTAAAAATATTATCCATTTAATAATTCTTCATATTTCTACCCCTTATACCTCTGTAAACTAATCCAGATTTTTTCTCATAGTTCTCAGAAATACCATTTTTTTCAATCTATGTATATTTCGGCTCATCAGATACCTGGATAGGCATTTGGATTTGATTTTTTTAGTCAGAGATTATAAATTGTTGCAACTATTCATAGCTTATCCTCTAAATCGTATCATCTTTCTTTCCATTGCTTTTTAATCATCTTGATAGCTAATCAAGTGTAAAGATACTGGTGATAATAATTTTTATTTTCTGTAAGTTTTTTTTGTAGTGATAGATTTTTATTGTAAGGACTACTTTCTAGAATAGTTTCATACTTTTTTCATAAATAAAACTCTGAATTTGGATCTTTTAGGTGTTTTTCTATTTCCATTGCTGTTGTGATTTTCATTCATCAAACTCATAGTGAAAAATCTGTAAAACTC
This sequence comes from Candidatus Altimarinota bacterium, assembly GCA_010119095.1. Taxonomy (GTDB): domain Bacteria; phylum Patescibacteriota; class Gracilibacteria; order BD1-5; family UBA6164; genus Altimarinus. The sequence goes on along the minus strand of SAAG01000004.1, from coordinate 29,523 downwards.
TGCAATATATTGTTTTTAACCATTTCTTTAAAAAATCATCTATTTGTCATAGTTCCCCTGATTTGCTCAATCATAATTACACTTTGTAGTTCATCACTTGTCACATCATCAAGCTCTTTCACCACACTTCCAAAGTACAAGTTTGCTCATGAACCAGTAAAAAATGTCCTTATATAATGATAAGAATCATAGTTATATATGTCAGTTACTACATTATCAACAAATTTTATATCTATATTTTGGATTACATTTTCTCTAAGTTTTGAGAAATTGTATGTTCATTCTTTGTTTGTATTGAGACAATATATTAAATGTGGTTTTAAATTTCACACTAGCAATTCAGTATGCGAAAATATCTCGTTTACATTTGATTCTCTAACAAAGTTTAGAGCATTATCGATAGCTGTTAAAATTTCTTTTTTACAGTATTTTAATTTTATCTCTCTTTTTGTATCTTTTTTAAAAAAATTGATTTCTGATACAGGTTCTTTTGATTCAACTTCATTTTCAGTAGTTTCAAACACTAAATCATCTTTTTTTTGTAAATCTACAATCCTTCCTATCCCTGATTTTTCTTTTGTTAATCAGAAATTGACTGCAAACATCAATACAACAGGAAATACAAAAAATACTACAAGCAATATCAAAATCACTCTAATTATTATCTTTTTCACTTAGTTTAAATTACAATTAAATTACAAATTTACATACATTATATATATTTTTAAAAATACACAAAAAAAAGTAGGGATTGTATTTGTTTCCCTACTTTTTAAATTGCTTTTACTTCAAATATGTAATTATCTCAAATTGTTTTCTAAAAAATCTATCTATATAAGTTCAATCTTCTCTTATAAGTATATATCTACCATCAATAGTTTTTACTGCCTTGTATCTCTCATTATATCTTGAAAAAAATACAATCGGTTTAAAAGAATCCATAATCTTTGCATCTTCTGGTTTTTCTTGATAATTTGTATCTGTTGAATCATCATTTTTTACTACTTTGGTAGATTTTTTCACTGTTTTTAAATACTTTATAATATCATATTGTTTCAAAAACATCTTATTTACATATGTTCCATTCGCATTAAATAGTACATATCTACCATTTAGCATTTTTTTAGCAGTATAAGTATTACCATATCTATCTTTATAAGTAATAGGCTTTATATCATGGTTAATCAATTTATCGATATCATTATTTTTCTCTTGAGTTGTATTTCAGTTACTATTACCATTGTTACCAGTATCATTCTTTTTATCATCATCTTTTTTATCATCTACAGTTGTTCCAGTTTGTGTAGCTGGTTTTTTACCACAAGTTTTATCATAATAACTTTTTGAATAATCTCATCCTGGACAATAATCTTTTGATAATGATCATCCACCTCATCAACCACCACCTCATCATGAAGATTGTTGTTGCTTTGTTGTAATATACCAAGTATCAGATACTCATCAAATAGTTAAAATATTATTTGTTGTTGTACTATAACTTGCAGAACTATTATTTCTTAGTTTTATCTTGTCTCCATTATTTACTACTACATTAGCTGTAGAATATGCTCAATTATTTAAACTATATTCTCAACCATTTATACTTAGAGTTACTCATGTATTTATCCCTGATACTGTTATCTCATTTGAGATTAAGCTTGTGCTTAATTCTTGATTTGATAAATCATTGAATACAAAACTATAAGGAGTAGAATCAGTAGTAGTTCCTGATTGTTGTTTTGTAGTTATAGTCCAAGTATCAGATACTCCAGAAATAGTTAAAATTGTATTTACAGAAGTATTGTAATTTGTTGAACTTGTTCTTCTTAGTTTTATCTTGTCTCCATTATTTACTACTACATTAGCTGTAGAATATGTTCAATTATTTAAACTATATTCTCATACACTTATACTTAGTGTAACTCCTGTATTTATTCCAGTTACTGTTATCTCATTTGAAGTTAAGCTTGTATTTAATTCTTGACTTCATAAATCATTAAATACAAAATTATCTGGTGTTGTGTCAACAGTATTTGTTCATTCAACTAAAGCAAAATAACTAAATTTATTTGTGTAAAACCCTAGAGTACTTCCACTTAAAACTGTCTCATTTTTTCTTGCTAATTCTGTCCAGTTTAAACCATCTTCACTGGTTACTATTTTATAAGTTCAGGTAGTATTTGATACTGGTATTTCTATCTTCACATCTTGATTTAGTTGCATTCAAACTCATAGAGTATCAGCTCATACTTTTAGCAGTTTTTCTACATTTAGATTTTTTAATTTTTGTCAGTTAAATACTGACTCTTCGCTAAAAAACTCATTTTTGTTTATAAATTTTGGTAGCACAAATCCTCAGTTCCATACTCACGAATTTGTCAGAGTAGAAATTGATGTTTCACCTGTCCCAAAAGTCATATTTATTCATCCACTAAATGGTATTGTTTTAAAGCTTCAACTAAATGTAGTTATTCAAGAATTTGTAACTGTAGTTCCTGAATTATCATACAAAGTCAGTTTTGTTATACTTGTATTTCAAGTAACTTGAGTATTGTTGTATTTTGCAAATAGACTATCAGTATCTAGAGGAATTACTTGATTTGTAGAATTTGATTCAAATTTATTTGGCACAACAAAGCTTCAAGTAGCAGTATAAGTATCGTATTGATTATCAACAATTTCGATTTTATAATAATAATTTCTTAGTTTAGTAAGGTTAAAATTAACTTTATAACTTCAATCTTTTTGTAGTGAATAGTTTTCTATATTCCACCTTGAATAAAGCTTCAGATTATTTGGATCTTCACCAGAATAAAACTTGATATATGAAGCATTTTTTGGTAAATAATTTTTATCCTCAAACATAAATTTAAAATCCAAATTCATACTATTTGTAGAAGAATGTCTTACTTCTCTTCTCAAAAATACAGGATTTGGAATAGTGGTATTTAAATCATCATCTAGTCTATATGGAGCAAAAAAGTAATTTGTTGCATCTATATTATACAAACTTGTAAGAATCTTTGAATAAATAGATCTGTAATCTATACCTGTACCAAACCAATCATCTATTTCTTTTTCTGGAGACAATTTTCAGATAACTTTATCTGGTAATGCTGTTTTAAGAGAATTGTTTGAAGTAAGTATAAAGTATCAACCACCTTCTCAGTGATCAGTTCAGATTGTTCAATTTGCTTTTAGAGTTCTACCAAATTCACTATAAACAACTATGGTAACATCTTTTCAAGTTGCTTTTGCTTTATCAAAAAAATATGTTATATCACTTACTAAATCTCTTGTCCTATCATTTAAGTTGTAAACCCCTGATTTTAACTGATCTCAATGTGTATCATATCATCCACCCCCAGGTACATAATAGGTAATTCAAAGATTATTCATCATTAAATTATTTGTAAAATTTAGTCTTCCACTTAGAGTATATCAAACTGATTCTTGTCAGCTTTTTGCTACATCATCCAAAATTGTAGAATTATTGAAAACTGTTTTTGTAGTAAGTGGATAATTTCTATTTTTCAGAATATTTCTCAAACTATTAACTTGCTGAGTTTTTTCAGCTGTATTTAGAGTACTTAAATTATTTTTATACATTATTGAACTACCTCAGATATTTATGTATCTACCATTTGTATAAATAGGAGGTCTAGAAGTCCCTAAAACTATATTGTTTAGATAATTTGATTCATTTTTAATCAATTCTCATATAAGTCATGGTGTTCAAACTGTCTGTAATGCCTTTTGGCTAGCTACTTGAATAGCAGCTGTATCATGTCATCTACTATGGCTTGGTGCTCACACTCTATTAACGATCCTAAGTTCTCAATTATCATAATAAGGTTTAAGTTTTTCTAGATTTTTATTTAAGTAGACACTTCATAAATCTACTAAATTAGAAGGGTCTATTGCTAAGCCTCATCTGATATTTTGATAATATGCAAAATCAGATTTTGGAATAACTCAGTTCATCCAATCATATCAACCATAAAGTTCAATCATTATAAGCTTTTTACTAGCATCGTTTATTGGATTACTTCAAGAGTTTTCAATAGTCTCAGCTTGATCATATCAGCTAAGCATTATATATTCAGGTTGTGTAAGCATCATCGAAATTACTGCTTTTATGTATTTATTTCTGTAAGCTGTATTGTTTGGTAAAAAGTTTCTATCTACTCAGGCTTCATTTTTAAGTAAATAATTTTTTATCTCATCTTTTACTGAAGTTGGTAACCTTTTTCATAGATAAAGATAGTCTTCTAACTCTATAATCATCTCATCTGTAGTTATATCTCTTGTTAAGTTAAATTCTGGATTAATAGTAAAACTACTTGATGCTATAGTATAAAATCAAGTTCCAAAACTCATGCTACCAGATGCTATACTTAGATTTCAATTTAGTGAATCGTAAGTTCCTTCTAGGTTAATTATATTTCCTGAATTTGTAAGTATATAGAAATCTGGAAATACTACTGTACCTGTTTCAAAAGTAATAGTATTATTATTCACTATTCAAGCATTTGCTGTAGGAATCAAAAATGATAATAATTTGTCAGTGATTAATCAAATTGGAGAATCTGTTGTTCAAGTTGAATACTCTGTAACTGGTGGAATTTCTGTGGTTTGAGGAGTTTCAGGAGCAGGTGGGATTTCTGGTACTTCAGGTACTTTTGGTGTTTCTTCTGTAGTTCAAGTTGAAGTATCCGTAGATCAAGTAGATGTTTCTTCAGTTTGGTCTGTTTTCTCTACAAATTCGTTACTAGATACACTAAATATAATTTGAGGAGTTTCACTTAATCATGTATCACCTGTTCAAGTTCAAGTTTCTGTAGTTCATGTTGATTTTTCTCAAGTCCCTGTATCAATAGTTCATGTTCAAGTATCAATATCACCAGTTCAAGTTTCTTCAACAAAATCACTACTTAATACACTAAAAAATGCAGGAGCTAAAGCTGGGGCAACAACCAATCATTCAAAAGCATTTTCGTTTAAAGTAATACTGATATTTGATAAATTAATACTTCAAGAGTAAGTATTTCAAGTACTAGTTTTTACTGCTATAGTTCAAGTATTAGTTTTTGTTGTTACTGGAATCAATTCAGCTAAATCATAGTATCATGTTCAAGATGTGAAAGCTATTTTTGAAGTGTAAGTAGACCACTGATTATGAAAATATGCATTCATAAAATTGAGATTATTATCAAATCAATCTCTTCAAAATATACTTCCTGGATAGTATGGGGTCCATCATAAAGTTGTTAAAAGTGTTGTATCATTTACAAGTGGATCAATTACATTAGGATTTTTATAATGAAGTAATTTCAAAGTCCCTATTGCTATTTCAAGGGGATTTTTATATTTAAGTGAATTCATAGAAGTCTCACTATACATCATATCAGATGCAAGTAGATATTTTACTGAAGGATAAATATCAAAATTGTTTGATATGATTACAGAAGCAAGAGTTTCAATCTGACTTTGAGTTGGTTTTTCTTGCACATAGTGTCTAAGCATTTTCCAAGCTAAGAAATCTGCAATTTCTGCTTCTCTTTTTGAAAATATATAATCAATAGTATTATCAGCTAGTCAGTTATTTCAATTTATTGAACTTATAATTAGGTTATTATCTATAGTTCAACTAGCAGTATTGTAAAAAGGAAAATTGTCTCCAGATTTTAGAGATCCAGTCAAAAATGTAATAGCTGATCAAGTATTGTGATAATTGTAGTCAAAATATACTACTTTATCTCATCAATTTGCTCTAAATCAAGTCAATATTTTTGCTAGTGCTGCTACATCTGCTTCAGAGTAGTTTCTTTCTGCTCAAACAGTTTCTGCATCTTCCCAAGGTTTATATTCTAGCATCAAGAAAAGTTGTAATAATTCCCTTGCATAGTTTTCATTTGGAGAATTTTTATTTGGTCAGTTTAGTAAATCAAGGTATTTTCACATTGCATAACTATTTTGTGGTTTTGTTGTATCAAAAAGTACTTTTTTTACCATTCTCTTAAAATTTCAAAGTGTCTCAGATTGTAAAACATCAAAATGATTTTCTACATCTGGAAAATCAATATATCCAGATCATGCTCATGTTCTATCTAGTGAAAAGTGATCTTCAAACATAGAAAACAATTTCATTTTTGCTTCATAAGGATCTCTATAATACTTAAATGCATATAGTTTTCTCATAGTATTTGTATCTCATGAATTGAAATTAGTTCATTTAAAATCTGTTAATTCCTGGTTGTACTGAGTTCTATCCGGTCATGCTACCGAAGGAAAAAGTAGATTTACTGCATTTGTTGCACTTCAAGCATTGTACAAATCAAGTACAGTTTGAGGAGATACTCAAAACAATGCTCTTTTAGCTAAGTGTTCAGCTTTTTCCATAGTCCATGGATTTGCACTTCCATTTGTAGAAACTGCATATACTGGAACCAATAGATTTGATAAAATTGACACAATAACAAAAAAAGACAAAAACTTCTTAAACAAAAATTTTTTATTCATAACAATATAGATTATTAGATAAATTAATTTTTGTTTTTGTTTTTATCTTTTGTAGATAAAAATATTATTGTGATTTTATATTGAAAGTCAAGTGTATTTATTTTTTTATAAATACTTTTTCAAAATTTCTTTTTTCCTTTCAGGAATTTGTTTTAAATCAATTTCCAAAGCTTCAATTTCTTTTTCAATTTTTTCTATTTGTGAAACTATTAGTTTTTGAGTTTCAAGAGATGGAAGAGGGATTTTAACAGAATTAACTTTATCAATATTTAAATTATCAACAGAAGTTCATCAACTTGCCAGTAATTTAAATTGTTTTTGAACTAAATCACTTGTTAAAATACTATATAAATAGTTTTTATCCAATCATTCAATAAAGTCTGTCATTAATAACCACCCATCATGAATACATCAACTTGTTTTCATAATATAAGGTCTTCAAAAACTCATAGAATTTGAAAGTATAAAATCTCATTCATTTACAAATCTTGATTTTTTAGCTCATTCTAAAGTTATCTTTTCTTTTGTTTCTGTAATGTATTTTGATTCAGGTTTAACATCTCAAATTTTTACCCAATTAACTCAATTTTTGTCATTGGTTTGAAATTCTCTTATTGGTCTTGGTGAAGCTCCTCTAACAATATTCATTAAATCACTTAATTTTTTAGATTCTCAATCAATTCATCAAACAATACTTTCAATTTCACTTTTTAAAACATCAACTTTTTGCTTTTTATCTTGTTCTTCTTTTTCTAAAACTTCAATTTCTCAAACAATTTTTTCTTGAATAACTTTTGGTGGAAGTGGAATTTTAATATTTAATAAATTTTCTCTATTTAATCATCATTGAGCTTGTCATGTAATACTTGATTTTAATAAATATTGTCATTTTTTTCAAAATAGAAAATCAAAAAGGTATTTTTGATTACATTTTTCATTTGTTCTTAATAAAAAAACATGTTCATTTATCATTAAATTTTCAAATCAAAATTTTTCTTTTTCAAAAAATGCTACTTTTCAAGTTAAAGCTCAATCTTTACAAATTAAAATATCTTTATTTTTTAAAATTCATTTTTCTGATCTTTGAAAAAAATCTCCTGGCACATATTTTATATTTTCAAGTCTAACTTCTCAATTTAATCATATATGTTCTCATCATAAACTTGGTATTCATTCTCTATATTCTCAAACTCATCACTTTGGTCTATTTCAAGATTCTAAAGTTTCTAAAATATCACTTAATTTTACCAATTCCCATTTACTCTCTATACTAATTTTTTTTCTAATATTTGTTGAAATAGTTTTTTCAAAATCTACTCTGTCAAAAGTAAGTAAATCAACAAGTCTTGTTCTAAAAATATGCTCTTGTAAATTAGGTGAAATTTCTCTTGTAAAATCACCTTTAAATCAGTCATAAATAAAAGTTGAGACTTTTAAAGGATTATCTAATTTTTCAGAGTCAAAAAGCTTTGTACATTCATCTATAAGTTTTCATCCTTGAATTGGATGAATTCATTCACTTCATTTGCGGAAACTAAACTCATACCCTAAAAACTCTTTTTCTACTTGTTTTTCTCAAGATTTTACCAAAACTATATTTTGACTATATGAAAGTACAAAATAAAGCATTTTATCTTTTTCTATTTTTACAATTTCATCAAATAAATCATCATTTTTTGCAAGTTTTAGTTTTTTAGAATATTCTTTAAATACTTCATGATTTACAACTTTTTTGTTTGGATTTTTTAAAACTATAGTTTTATAATCATCAAAACCTAGTCATTCCCAAACATAATTTACATATTTAGAAAAAATACTTTCTATATTATTTAGAGAAACATCCGTCAAATTTTGATATAAATCTTTAATAGATTTTTCTATATTATTTGCAAAAAATTTATTTCTTTTTCTCATAAAAAGTACCACTGTATTTGTTCAAGTTGCCATAAATGTATTTGAACCTAGAGAAACAATTGATATAATTTCAAAGTTTTTTAGTATGATTTCACGAGCTTTAGTATAGATTCAAGTATTTGATAAAATTGAACTCGGTAAAATAATTGATGCTATTCAACCCTCTTTTAAAAGCTGTTTTGTCCTTTCTAAAAAAAGACTTTCAATTTCTGAACTATTATCTGTTAAAGACTCAAATAAACTAAAGTCATTTGAAGCATTTTCAGATTTTAAATTTCATTTAAAAGCAGAAACGGAATAAGGCGGGTTTGATAGTACAAAATCAAATTGAGCATTTTCTTGTTTATCTTCTGGATTAAACTTTTGTAGTTTTCATTTATACGTTTTTGAATTTTTAAAACTATCTAGTCCATCTCAGTGAATTACTGTAGCTATTCAATCGCCATGAAGATAACAACCAACTTTTGCTGTTTTTACAAGCCTATAATCTTTCTCTATTCCATACATATATTCATGAGCCCAGTCAAAAGCTGTTGCTTTCCATTTTTCAAGTTCTTTTTTAATATTTGGTCTTAATTTTGAAATATCAATATTATTAACAAAATTTTGAATTTCTTCCATTGATTCTGTCAAAAAATGTCAACTTCAGGCAGCATAATCTATAGTAGTAGGCAATAAGTCACTTGAATCTCATTTCAAAATTTTATTTTCAATAACTTCTTTTATAGGGATTGATTTACAAATAAATCTTGCAATAGGAACTGGAGTAAAAAACTGTCCTGCTTCTTGTTTTAATCAAGTTGTTAATAAAAGCTCAAAAAAATCTCATAAAAATGGTTGTTTTTTTGTATACCTTACTCTATAGTTCTGTAAAAGTTCAACTACTTCTTTCAAAACAGTAGCATTATCTTCAAAAGTTTCATCATCAAAAACTTCTTTTATAGCAAATTCATTATTTTTTTGAAGCCTAAGTTTTGTAAGTTTTTCTAAAATTTTAGATCTTACTGTTTCTTCTAAATATCAAAATTCTTTATTAAAATCTTCATTATTAAAATCTGTAATTTCTTTTGATAGAAACTCCATCATTCATTTTTTATAAAGATCTGTAAGTCTTGATTGAAATTTAATATGATTATCAATTCATTCTTTCCATTGAAAATCAAGCTCTTCATCTTGCATTTTTGTTCATTCATCATGAATTTTACACAAGAAAAGTGTAAATATTTTATTAAAAGCATTTCACTTATCAGAAACAGTGTTATGTCTTAAAATCTCTAAAAATCTATTAAATATAAATGATGCATCTGACTCTTCTATATCTTTCAAGTCTTTCAAAGTCAGAGATCTAGATTCAAAATTATAAACTTCCACCCAATTTTCAAAAATACCATTTTGTTTTGTAAACTTATTCCAACGATCATATAAATCTTTTACATTTGAAGTTTCTCTGTAACTTTCTTCTATTTTAATAATTTCATTTTTGTATTCTAATTTTTCATTAGATGAATAAAGTATAATAAATTCTGCATCTCTATCTTGTTGGAAATAAGAAAATATTTGTCATCAATCTTTCCCTATATTTTTTAATTCTTTATCAAATTCTTTTCACCATGTTTTACATTCTATCATTAAAAAAGTCTTGTTTTCTTTTTTTACTAGAATATCAAGTCTTCATTTATTTATATGTCAAAGCTTATAAGTTTTTTCAAGAATAATATCTTTTGCAAAATATCATTTTTCTAAAAGTCTATTTACACATTCTAAAACAACAAAATTTTCTGGTTGTGAAAAATTTGAAGTAGTTTTTGATTCACATTCAATATTTAAATAGTTAATCTCTCATTTTTCAAAATCAACTTCAATAATTGAATTATCTCTGTATTTTTTAAAATAAACTCATACCGAATTATCTTTTAAAGTAAATCAAAGATGTGATAAAAATTCTTTTTTCATGTTTAATATTTAATAATTTTTATATATCTATTATATACAAAATTATAGAAAGTAAAATTTTATATTATTTTTTGCATCAATAGTATAGGAATCTATGATTATTTCAAGTTATTTTTAATATCAAAACACAGCCCTAAATGAAATCGACATATCATAACTTCATGCAGCTGTTTGTTCTGGGATTAGTGTACCTATTTTGATAGGAAAAGTATATTCGTTTTTTGCTCAGTTAATATTTATGTTAATTGCTCAACTTCAAATTATTGGATTAGAGTTAATATTTTTATTTACTAAAGTATATGGATTTTTATCATATCAAACTCATACACTTCAATCCCAATCTATGATAATTGATCATCAAGCATTATCAAAATCACTATCTTTTGACATCTGCAATTCAAATGGGGCTCAAACAGTCCTAATTGTTGCTATAATTTCATTATCAGAAAAACTAAGACCATCGTTGTATGATAAATCTCCTAAATCAAAACTTCCTGTACTTATAATTATTTCTGGTTCATCAATATAGAATATTGTTCAAGTAGAAGAAGAATTAGTATAATTATCAGAAATTTGAAATGTAAAATTGTATTTTCAATATGATAAATTATTTGTAGGGTATGTTGCTTGAGTTTCTGATACTGTTTTAGATGCTAGATTTAATCCAGTTGCCGATATATCTGATCCCCAAACTGTTCAATTCCATTTATACAGAGCTACTACATCAGTACTAGTATTTACTCAAGATTCTCCATCTAGATAGTTTACAACCAATGTATGATTTCATCAAGGAAGTAAAAATCAACTTGCATAATTGAAATTTGATATTACTGGGGCATCTGTATCTGTTGAATTTGCAAAAGTAATATAATCAACATATGCATTATCAGTTCCAGCATTAGTTGCTCAATCTTTTATATAACACCATTTATATGTGTGTAATCCAGGAGCTATTGTTGTATTTGTGTATAATGTCCATGGAACTGTCCCTGACCAAGCCTGGGTATCAACATTATCTATATAAAATCTCAGATAATCTGTAGCTGCAGATGATACATAATAACGAAAAGTTATAGTTCAAGTTTGTGAAAAAGTATTATTAACCTCAAAACAAGATTGTGTATTTGGTAATCATCAATTATCACTTCATATTGAATACAAATTTTCATATGGATTTGTGGTTAATCTAGACCAATTTCAAGAAGTCACAGTATATTTACCAGGAGTTTCAAAATCTAGAATAGAATTGATTGTTTCTCATAGATTACTGATGTTTATTGTAAATTGTTTTTGATAAGTTCAACCATTTCAATCATCTGTTTGTATCCTGACACTATAACTTGTTTTTATCTCATAATCAGGTATTTCTGCAGTTCTTAAGCTACTTCATACAATCGTAAAACTTATATTATCATCATCACCAATTCAAGTAACTAGAGAATATGTATGAGAATCTCATGAGTCTGCATCTGTTGTTGATAGTGTTCAGACTGTACTTCAAATAGCCACATTCTCATTTATTGTACTATTTGATAGGGTTATATTTGTCGGAATATTATTTGAAGATGAAAGTGAAGCAAGAGTAAATTCTTGTCAATTTTGTAAATTTACTCACGATATTTGCCATATACTTCAAGCCGTATTGGTCATAGATAAAGGAGTTTCATCAGAAAGTACATTATCATTATCTGAGTCATATATAAAATAATATGTAGTTCAAGTACTTAAAAGTGGAACATCAAAATTGGAATTAGATACATCAAAATCAAGTGACAAAGTTCCTACATCTCAAGACTCTTGAACTCTCCATTGACGAGATAATATATCGTATCATGTTGGATTTCATGTTTGAAGCCATGTATTTGCTCAATTACTGTTTGATATTGTCAAAAATTCGTTATTTGCTATATCAACGAAGCTTGGAGTCATATTTGTTCATTCCGAAAGTGCATTGATAGTTATTATTCAATCAGCATTTGAAGATTTTGATTTTATCTGACTTAGTCAACTTACATCATCTCTTCAAATTCAAAATATATTATATATATAAGTTCATGCTGCACCTGTATTCCAAATTGAAGTTGTTCAATCTGATGCTATATAATTTGTTGTTCAATTATTCAATGTTATACCATACTTAATAGCCAGATATGATTCTATTTTTTGTCTATCAGTATCACTAACTCTTGTTGTAAAATTTATAATTTCTGCTATTTTTCAGTCAAAATATGAAGCAGGAGTATATATACTTCAACCTATTCTAAAATCTGCTGTTGATAAAGTCTGATATGTATTTATACTTTTATTATTTATCTGAATTCATTTTTCATATATATCTGTTCAATTTGCTGTACTATTTTCATTTACTGATAATAACATAGGTCTTCATGCCTCATAACTATATGCTCATATCTGAGCAGATCTATAGTTTGCACTTGATCAAAGTGCATGAGTCATAACTTCATCATTTAGTGCAACAGTAAAAGCTCAAAAAGTAAGTCATGCATATGTAAGTCCACATGCTCATGAGCTTAAAACTCAAGAAGTACAATCCCATCAATAAGGCATTTGTTCAGCAAGAGTTCAATCAACTTGAATAGTTGGAACTACTACCATAAAATAACTTGTAGAATTTGCTCAGTTATTTAGATTTTGTAAGTATTGTGTAGTTCAGTTAAATGTAAGTACTGGATTATAGTTTAAACCATTAGTATCATTGTTTGTAAATGTAGGAGCAACTCATGCAGTTGCATTAAATCAATTCCCAGATTGGTCATTCCATGTATTTACAGCTGCTCAGTCTGTAGTGGTACTAGTTCATTCATTTGCTTTAAACCATACTGCCATATTACTTGATACTCAACCAGGACTTTCTGGATCAGTTGAAGTTACTGCGATACTATCAAGCTCAACTCTTTGTGCTCAATTTGAGGTAAAATATGCCCTAAAAGTAAATTGGCCAGTTCAACCTGCAACAGCATTAAATGAAGAGATATTTGTATTTATTATAGTTGCACTGCTAGATTGAGCTACTCCTCAGGTTGTAGCCGTCCAAGCACTTCAATTCCAATAATACCATGTTGTTCAGTTGTTTTTGGAAATCTGGTATGTTACAGTTCACTCATTTCATCATCATAAAGTTTCTGAAAAACTTAGTATACTTTGAGCAACTCAATAACTAAATGCCGTAGCAGGTTGTAGATAAGGACTATTAGAAGGATAGCTAAGCCTTAGTATCTCTAGTGCATCACTATTATAAACAGCCACATAAAGCAAGTCTCATACTATATTGAGTCAATAAACTCAATCCAGTAATGGGTTTGCAGCATTATGAACTACTTTTGAAACAAAAATTGGTGCGGTTGGATTTGTGATATCTGCTATATTAACTGCATCATTTCAAAATGAAGACATATATAAATAATTTCAGTTAGCAACTATATCCATAGGATTGGTAAGCTAATAATCTCAGCCATTTAAAATTGTCCCAACAGCAACTGGTGCAGTAGGAGTTGATATATCTATAATTCTGACTCTAGCTCATAGATAAGCAGATACATAAGCATAATTTCAAACTATCTTAAATTTCCATGCTCAGTTTAAGTTTGTTCAATCAGTTATACTTCAAGCTATTGTAGGTGCTGTAGGGGTTGTTATATTAACAACTGTAAATCTATCTCAAGTATATCCTGTTACATAAGCATAATTTCAAACTATTTTTATTTCTCTAGCTCAGTTAAGAGAAGTAGCATTTCTTATTTCTGCTACATAAGTTGGGGCTGTTGGATTTGTTACATTTACAACTGCTACAGAGTCTCTCACATCATTTGCAACAAATAGATAATTTCATGATTTAGCCACTCATCTTGCTCAATTCAGATTTGTTGTATTTCTAACTGATCACACAACCGTTGGAGTTGCAGGATTAGAGACATCAATTACTTGTATAGCATCATCTGTATTAGAAGCAACATAAAGGTAATTTCAATCTTTTACTATTCAAGCTACTCACACAAGAAAAGTAGTTCAAGAATCAATTACACTTCAAACTAGAGTAGGAGCACTTGGATTTGATATATTCAAGACACTTACTCTATTTCATAAGTAATTTGTCATATAAGCATAATCTCAGTCTACTACTACATCATATGCTCAGTTATAGTTTGTTGCATTTGTAATTACTCATGTATGAACTAAAGTATTTTTATTGAGACTTGCTATTGAACCAGTTACAGTAAAACCTGTAGAGCTAGAATATGTATAATCTGTTGATGATGTAAAATGCCAAGTTGAAGAGGCCGCATAAACTGAGGATACAATAAAAAATCCAATAAATAATAGGATTAGTTTAGATATGTGTTTTTTTGTAAGTTTTGTTATTTTATCTAACATGATTTATTTTTATATTGAATACTTGTTTAGATAATAATGATTTATATGATTTTTCAAAATTTATTACATCAAATCTTTTGGACTTAAGAAAAATACTAGTTTTCATTTATTTTTGCTTATATCTTGCCATTTTTTCATATCAAAATCTATGATAGCAACTCAAAGTGTTTCCATAACTATAAATTCATCTCAAACTAGATATCTAAGTAGTCTTGTTATAAAATTGTTATGTCAAACAATCACTACTTTTTCATTATTATCATCTTGTTTTCAAATTAAATCTAAGTAATAATCAGGAGTTTCAGCCATGTGATTATCATAAATTCATTTTACATATTCTATCTTTTTATTATCTGAATCTATTTCTTCCCAGATTCACTCTAGTGTTTCACGATTCCTAGTCGCACTACTACATAAAATCAAATCTGTTTTTAATTCAAGCTTTTTTAGTACTTTTGAGACAAATTTTGTTTCTTTTATTCATCTCTCTGATAGTGGTCTTTCGAAATCTGTTAGATTTGCATTGTCCCAGTCGGATTTTGCATGACGGATAAGGATTAGGGTTTTCATAGGATAATTATTAAATTATAATCTTTTCATTATCTCTTTCTTCAACTCCTCAAGCCCTATTTTCTCATAACTACTTACATAAACAGGTTTTAGAGATTTAAAACTCTTTTTTAGTGCAGTTAACTCTGTTTTTGTGAGTAAATCAATCTTGTTAAATACATAAAGTCTCGGTTGGATAGCCTTTATTGATTCAAGTATATCATCTACTACTTTGATTTTCTCGTCTATTTTCTTGTCACTTGCATCAACTACATGTAATAGTAAATCTGATTCGATACTATCTTCTAAAGTAGATGCAAATGCTTTTATCAGCTCTGGTGGAAGATCTCTTATAAATCAAATAGTATCATTTAGGAGTATTTCTGTTCATTTAGTATATTCTTGTTCTTGGTCTTCTGCTTTTTTATTAGATTCTATCCAAAGTTTCCCAACTGAAGTCCCAAGAGTTGCAAAAAGTTTATCTTCTGATAAAACTCATTTTCAAGTCAGAGTATTTAATAGACTTGATTTTCATGCATTTGTGTACCCTACAATTCCGACTGTAAAAAATCATTTTTTCTTTCTTCATTTCCTGTGTTCTTCCCTTACATGAGCATATTTTTCAAGTTCTTTTTTTATATTATCTTCCATACTTCTTAGGTGTCTTTTCATTATCTCTGTATTTGTTTCTCACTTTCATCTAGCAAGTTTACTACCTCATCATTGTCTTGAAAGTTCCATACCCATACCAAATAGACGAGGTCACATATGCTTTATTGAAGCCAGTTCTATTTGTAATCTGCTTTCTGTGGTTTTAGCATTTTTCTCAAATATCTTCAAAATCAGATCTACTCTGTCCCATGCTTTTGCTCAGATTGATCTGAGTTTTTCATTTACTGTGTAGATTTGGTGTGGTTTTAGGATATCTCAAAAAATAAGTAAATTTGCTCAACTTATCCTCATCTCATCTATTATCTCATCAAGTTTTCAGCTTCATATATAAGTATTGTAATCAGGAGCTCATCTTTTTTGAATATGTTTTATAACAACAAGTCATCCGTAGGTATTTACTAGATTTTCAACTTCTATCATCCTATCGTCCATATTTTCTCTGGCACAACAAGTTGGTATGATATCTGCGATAAAAACTTTTAGAGTTTCATTGGAGTATCATACCTTTTCTTGTAATTGTTCAAGTTCTCTTTGGGATTTTGCTCTGGGCATTTATTTATAGTTAAAACTAATAGTTTCAATTATAAATTTATAATCGTAAAAATCAAATTATGATTTTAGAACAAGTGGAGATTGAACCGAGTCATCATTAATTATATCCCTTGTAGAGTTTTGTAAGTATCAGGTAACAGCTTTTGAATCTACACTCAATATTATTGCTTGAGTATTTTCTCAATTTATATTTTTTGTTGGATTAATTCTTTCTTGAGCTACTATAAGTCATTCTTCCCACATTTTTCCCCATTTTTTTGGTTTTCCTATAAAAACCTTATTTCTTCAATCTGGTCTTATATTGTTTTTTGAGGCAATTTTTAATACAATTTCACTTGGTAATTGTTGATAAGACAAGTCTGTAGGTAAAATTATTTCTGGAATTTTTACTAAATCTCATTTCCATTCTCTAGAAAATCTAGCTAAATTTATTTTATCATCTATCTGCTTTCAATTATATGGATAAATATTTTCTCTTACTATATCTGTATTTCAATAAACATAAGTTTCATTTTCTGAATTCAATTCATATATTTCATTAAAATCAGGTACTTCATATCAGGTTACTTGTTCATTGAAAAATAATACATTCAATTCTTTTAAACATAAATCAAATTCAGGTTTATATACATTATCCTCTAACTTTAAATTTTTTGGAAATTTTCTAATTAAAACAGAATCTATTTGTTGTCATATAGCTCTTGCTAGATTTAAAGCACTTCACCATCAATCTACAAAAGATGCATTCATATCAAGTATGTACAAATTTTTATTATCAAAATATGCATCTATTCTAAAAAAAGTTTTTTTTAAACTAAGATTTAAAAACTCAATATATTTTTGTAAAAAAATCGTTAACTCTTGATTTATTTCCCCTGAAATTTCTATTCAATTTTTAGATATCTTTCTATCTTGTCATACATAAATACTTTTTGCAACTACATCTGCATCTATATTAAAGTCTTTAAAGTTTATATTTTTCATAATGATTTAATTAAAAAATAAAAGCTATCTTTGTTTTGCAAAAGATAGCTTGAAATTGGGTTTTAGTTTTTTAGCATAGCTAAAAAACCGTAATTTTATCTTTTGCGGCGATGTTCAAGTGGATGATGAAAGAAATTTTGAAATATATTTTTCTTTTTCATAATATAACAATTAAGTAATAAAGCAATTAAACGAATAAATGTTTGTATCTATTCCTCCCCTGCCAGGGGGAGGCTAGGAGGGTGTGTCATTCCGACCGAAGCGGAGGAATCTGTTCTTTGCATATAAAAAATTTTGTACATATTTCTTAATTTATTTCTCCGACAGATCTCTCGACTTCGCTCGAGATGACAATTAAAACCACAAAAAAACTGCTATTTTTGAAATAACAGTTTTTAGATTTTATTATAAAAATGCATGAAATTATACTAAAAACTGTTATTTTTAGTATAGTGATGAGTATTTTTAGTATAATTTTTCATAACTTGTAGAAATTTGTAATATATGTAATTTATATCTATTTTTTTGAAAAAATCAAGTATTTTTTCAAGATACTATGTTTATACCCCATTCATAGGATAAACGGAAATAAATTATTTACTATGTAAATAATTGGGATAAGTGCTACAATAGTAATTAGAAATTGTGTAAATCAAAATAAATAAGATTTTTCAAATTGCATCAATCAAAAAGTTAAAAAATCTGTATGTTTTTCTACAAATATTTTTATCCATTCAAATCATAGGATGATTATAGAGTTTTTTCAGAAAAAAGATAATATTTTACTTTCTCAAATTTGCTTTGATAAAACTAGAATTGTTATAAATCAAAGTAACGAATTTAGTACAAGTAAAAAATAATTTCAGTAAAAATTCATTGAGATATTTGTCATATTTATAAATAATAAATGAAATCAAATAACTGGGATTATATAAAACAAATACTTATAATTTATTTTCTCTACAAAACTTTTTATGTTATCTTTATATATATTTCAAAAACTATAAAAAAGTAGCATCATAAAAGCAATTTCAGCTCACCAAGGGAATCTAAAACTTGTTAATTTACTTTCTATATAGATGATAATAGAAAATATAAAAGCTAGTATAATTTTTATTTTTTTTGATTTTGTGTTTTTGTGCAAGAAAAAATAATAAAAGCTTGTTGTGAAAAGTGCTAGCAAAAACCAAGTTGATATATTTCACAAATTAAATCATCCAGTATTGTTGTAAATTCCTCAATTATCCCCTAGATAATCACCGTATAGCACTCAAATAGCAAAATCTCTTATTGTAGTTCAAGCATATTCTCAGATTGATTTATTGATTGCAAAATAGATTATATTGAAAGCAAAAAATGGTATAACTAGCCTCAAAAATCTGTTTTTAAAAAACTTTGTAAATTTTGTATATTTATTTTCATCAAACAAAAATCAAGACAAAATAAAAAACAAAGCTACATGAAAAGAGAAAAGGTAGCTTGTCAGCAAATTTCCATCTGGAAGTTTGCAATGCCCAAGTACAATGAGCAAGATTCAGATTCACTTTAAGTTATCTATCCGGGAAATTCTCATAGGTTTTATACAAAATAATACTTTTTATCAATGGTTCAATTTATAATCTCAATTCCATCTTTTTCAAGTTTTTCTATTTTTTCTTCTACTCCTCTCGCTGTATTATATCAGCTTATTTTTCAAGAGTGTGCTATGACTTTGTAGCATGGGTAAGTTATTGGATCTTTGTTGTATCTCATAACCTTTGCGACTGCACGAGGATGACACCCAAATTTGTCAGCAATAAGTTTGTAAGTTGAGACTTTGCCTTTGGGGATGGTTTGGAGGAATGATAGGATTTGGAGAGTTGGTGTTGTATTCATAAAAATTATTTAGATAAAAAATCAAATATATTTATATAATCTATATCTTTGTATTTTTTCATATATTCCTCTGTTAAATTATTTTCATAATAGATAATTATTTTTTTTCAATTTATACTTTCAAATGGAGATAATTCTCTTTTATAATTCTCTGAATTTAAATTATATACAACTTGTAAAAACTGGTTTTCAGATTCTACAAAAAAATCAATTTCTTTTTTACCTCTTAAAAAATGAATATTTTTATATTTATTTTTTAAGTTAATGAAAACTAGATTTTCTAACTTTTTTCATAAATCATTTTCATTATAAATATTTAAAAATCACCAATCTATCAAAAATACCTTTGTTGTTCAAGTAGGAGTGTAAAAATTGTATAATTTTTCTATAAAAAATATATTAATCAAATATTCAAGATAATTATATAATGTATTTTTTGATACTTCTATATTTTGACTTTTTAACTCATTAAAAATTTTATTGATGTTTATATCTTTTGTATCTGATAAAATCATTTTTTTTGTTAGATATTTCATTACATATTCATTTTCGATTTTATACCTTTCTTTTAAATCTTTATATATAATTATATCAAAATAATTTTGTAAAATTGATTTTTTAAGGTTTTCATTGTTTGTCAAAGCCAGTTCTGGAAATGCTCAATAATCAAGATAAGTTGAAAAAATATTTTTTAAAGCTCATTTTTGGTTTATAGTCATATTTTTCGCAATTTCAAAGTTATTGAATTTACAAAAATCTGTAAAACTTAATGGATATATCATATACTCTATATTTCTTCAAGAAAAATGAGTTGATAATTCACTTGATAATAAATTTGAATTACTTCATGTTATAAATATCTTGAATCATTTATTAAATAGTTTTAAAATTCAAGCTCTAAAATTATTTATTTCTTGTACTTCATCAAAAATAAATATTGGCTCAAGATTTGGAAATAATTCGTAAAAGTTCTCAAGTAGTAAATCAAAATCAAAGTCTTTTTTATTGAATTCTGCGAAATCTAAAAAAACTATTTGTTCAAGTTTCACAAAGCTTTCTTTTATCATTTCTTGAACTAATTGATACATAAAAAATGTTTTTCAAGCTCTTCTTGGTCATACAAATGAAACTATTTTATTCAATTTTAATATATCAAAATCAAAACTGATATCTCTTTTAATTAATTTAATTTCCTTGATTTTTGCTTGATTTTCAATTATTGTTTGTTTAAACATATAGGGAAAGATTATTAAAATATTTCCCTTATATTATAGGGAAATATTTTAATATTTCAAGTTTTTTGTGATATTTTATTTATTAGTATGTATATGTTGAGACTTTTGCCTTTGGGGATGGTTTGGAGGAATGAAAGGATTTGGAGAGTTTTTGTTTGCATAAAAATTATTTGGATTAAAGCATCCCAAAAAGCCAAAGTGGGATTTTGTTTTTTTCTCAAATTATTATATCATCTTGAACTAGAAAAGATTCTGTTATTTTATCTTTTAATTGCTTAAAAGTCTTATTTTCTCATCATATTTCAAAGCATATATCTCAGATTTTAAAGTCACCTATTTTTGAAAATATAAGTTTATTTTTAGAATTTTGTATACAATTTATAAAAAAAGTTTCTCTAATTGTTCATAAATTTGTTTCTTTTAATAAATTTGTATTTACTGCATAAAGTATATTTGTATTATCAAGATAAATTTTTGAAGTATTTTTCATTATATTATACCCATCTACATCTTTTAATAAAAACCTGATAAGTCATCATTTTTCTAGTATTTCAAGATATGTATTAACTGTTTTATTGTCTATCTCTAGTGTTTTTGAGATTTTATTTGAGTTCAATTCTCATGGTGGGATTATACTTAGATAATTTATAATTTTTTTAAAATATATTAAATTTTCTGTTTTTACATTGTAATAATTAGCGATATCATCATAAATTGTTTTATTTATTGTTTCAAGGATTTTTGAATAATCTTGTTGTTTTTCATTTACAAAATATGGATAATATCATATGCTTAAATATTCTTTAAAATACTTAATTATAGGAATATTTGGAAAATTTTGTGCAATACTTATGTGATTTTGTAATAAATCTTGCAATGTAATTTTCTTAAGTTTTTGTTTGTATACAAAGTTTATGTATTCCCTAAGTGAAAATCACTCTAGATAATACAACTTTGCTCTTCTTGATAGATCATAATTTCACAAAACTAAATCAATACTAGAACTTCAAGAAAAAATAATTTGCAATGTAGGAAAACTATCATAGATATTCTTTAGTTCTTGTTGCCAATTTCTGTATTTATGTATTTCATCTATAATAAGTAATTTTCAATCATATTCTCTTACAAACCTCAAAGCAAAGTCAAACAATTTATTTTCAAGAAAATAAATATTATCAGCCGAAATATATAAACTAACTCTTAAATCCTTTGTTTTTAAGTATTGAAGCAAAAGAGTTGATTTTCATACTCATCTAGGTCAGATTACCCCAATCAATCTCTCTGTAAAATTGATTTCATTAAAAAGCTCTCTTTTCTCACTATAATTTGATGCAATCAGATTTTTTTGTATTTCAAAAAATGTATTCATAATTATATTATTAGAATGTATTCTAAATAATTATATTCTTTTTTGGAATAGAGTCAAATTTTATTGTTTTGTTTTTTGAAGTGTAATGTAAAATATTATATTGTTTTCTATATTGGAATAATTTATAAATAAATTAATCAATATCAAATCAAATTTTTCTATTATTCCCTTTTTCTTCTCAAAAATAAATATTGTTAAAATATTCTAATTCTGAATCTGAAATTGATTTACTAATAGTTTTTATTGTATCAACTATCATATCAAAAGAAATTATTTTATCACATAAAGCTGCTTTTTTTGCAACACTTTCTACTATAAATTCTATATCTGAAACTATGTAATTCTCTGTTAAATTAGATAATTCCTTATAGTTAATATCATCTTCAATAGGTCTTCAATTTAAATAAAAGCTAAATAATTTTTCTCTAGTTTCCTCATCTGGTGATCAAATATATAATTTTAAATCAAATCTACCAGATCTAAGTATTGCTGAGTCAATTTTATTTGGATAATTTGTGGCTCAAATTACTAATATTCAATCGCTTGAAGCATTATCTAAATTAATTAAAAACTCATTAATTTCTTCTTCCTTATACTGACTATCTCATGTTAAATTATCTCTCTTAGGTACTAATCAAGATATTTCATCAAAAAATAATACAACTGGAGACTTCATTTTTGCTTTTTCAAAGACTTGTCATATCTTTCAAACAGTTCAATGTATATGTGGGGATGCTATACTAGAGTGTTTAATCTCCATAAAATTCCATCCTAACTCTTCAGCTAATTTATTAGATATATATGTTTTTCAACATCATGGAGGTCAATAAAATAATAATCAATTAGGTAATGAGATTTTATATTTTATGTATCTTTCCTTATTTTTATATGGAATAATTATTTCCTCCATTAATTTATTTTTTAAGTCTTGCATACCAGCAATACTCCTAAATCCTTTAACTGATATCAATAAATCTTTTATACTATTTAAATATTTTATATTAAATTCATCCACTATAACTCAAATAAATATTTTACTATTAATTTTAACTTTCTTAATATCAATATATGTATTAAGAATATCATTTTCTTTTATATCCAAAAATAAATATAAAAATTTATCATTTGATAATTTATATACTTCAGTAAAAAACAATTTATCTATTCTATTTTTTACTTCTATTCATTCTGATAAGATATATCAATTATATAAAAGTGGCTTATCCATTTTTTAAAAAATTAATTAATATTTTTTAGTACAATTATTATCTAAATAGCTATTATATGTATCAACCTGCAAGTTAAAGTTTTTCAGTTTTTCTTCATAATCTTTTATTTTTATATTTAAACTATTAACTTTTGCATTATATGAATCTACTGAGCTTTGAGAATATTCATTAACATAGGTATTTTTAATTTCAGTATCTAAAGTATTAATTTCAGATTCTAAAAAATCTAATCATGGATTAATTGGCTTTAAAGAAATAGCTTTATCATATGCATTAGAGTAACAAGAATATTGTCAGATCGAATATTCTGTCTCTGAAGAATCTCCTATAGCTTCATCACTACCACTAAGACTATCTATAATTTTTTCTTCTGTTGAAGTATCAGAGCTAGTATCTGAATAAGTATTATTTGAATAAGATGAGTTACTATAACCATTATCTGTTTCTTGATTACCACCAAGTGAAATTATTGCTGCAAATAAGAAAACTATAGAACTTATAATAATAAGAGGCTTGTATTTGGAAGATTCTTTATTATTAGAAATATTTTTTCTTGAAGTTTCAGTATTTTTATTAGCTGTTAAATTATACTCATCTTCTTCATTTTCATCATCAAGAAACGAAGTATTTATTTTAATCTTATTTACCATTTTTTAGAAATTAGATAGTAATATCATTGTTCCTATTATTCATAATACTTGCCACACTCTTTTCCAAGTAGGCATTTCTTTTTTTCAATAAAATTGATATTTTCAATTTCATAAATCTGTAACTTTCCAACAAGAAATAGGAATAAATGGAAACCATATAAAGGTAACATATGTAGTATCTCAATATATAGAAACTCAGCATCAATTTAATGTGAAAAGAAACAATGGTTGTTCAGATTTTTTAGGGTTTAAATATGCATCGCTTAAATATCAGTAGGAAATAGAGTCAATATAAAATATAAAAACATATCAATCTTCTTCAGACAATTGTTTTATAACCTTATCTCTTAAATCATCAATATATTCAAATACCTCTTTTGTATTTAATTCTCATTTTCCAATTTTTCAAAAATAATCTTTTATTGAATTTATTAATTCATTTAAGGCTTTTTGATTTATTCATTCAAATAATTTTATATTTTCTTTTGCTAACTCTTCAGTAGAAGTAAAATATTTTAATGCATTTGAATAATCTTCATTTTCAAAAAATTCTTTCCCTTTCATAAATCATTTTCATAATCTTCAGAATATAGACCTTTTTTTTAGATTAAATAAAAGTTTTTTATCTTCTTTATTTAACTCATCTAAATTTAGTTCATCAATTTTTTTGGATGCTCAAATATAATCTTCAGTATCTAATAATTTAATAACAGGTAACAACTTAATATTAGATGCTATAGTTTTGTATTCTTCATTTATTTTATGTTTTAATCAATCAGTTCAACAAATATTTAAGGCTATTTCTATAAAGGAAAAACTTTTCTTTTTGTCATTGGCATAATTAAAAAAATCAAGAGATATTGAACGAATAATTTTTGCTAATCTATCTCTTACAATTATTATCTCTGAAGAATCATAAACTCAAACTTCTATGGTTTTATTTAAAATATCTTGAATTTTATTTAAAGAATTTTTAATAAAATTTTTCTTTTCATTACTTAATATTCAATCATCATTAATATTAAGGGCTTCTAGTTCTAAAGCTATTTTATTTAATTCTAAAGTAATTTTTTCTATTTGCTCGTTGCTTTTTTTTCATTTAGTATTTTTAAAATTATCATGAAATATTTTTTGTACATTATCATCTCATAATTTTAAAGATATATCATAATAAATATTTGATAGATACTTTCATAAATCTTTTCTAAATTCTTTAATTAGATCTTTGTTTGTTGAGATATCATCAAATAATAAATACTTTTTTTCAAAAGATATCCAAAACTTATTATCCTCAGAAATTTCTTTAAAAATATTTATTGATTCTTCCAAATACTTTGAGTAATCAATATTCATACTTGATTCAAGTAGAAATAGTAAATACATGATAGCTAAGTTTTTTTTATTTCATTGTTGTTTTATTAACTCAATAGCTTTTTCATATTTCTTTTCATTAGTAAGAGTGAATATTTGCTTATCTTTTTCACTTTCAATATCAAACCAAAAGAAAACATTAATTAATTTTTCCTTAGGTTTTGATAAATTATCCAAAGCTAATTTTACTAAGTTTTCATTTCTATAGTTTTTTGTAAAATAAAAATCGTTTTCAAATTCAGGGATTTCTCATATGGCTAAATATTTTAGTATTTCTTTAGCTCTCTTTGAAATTTGTTTTTGATTCGATGATATATCTAATCATAAAATATGAAAATAATTTTCTAATAACATATTTATTATTTAAAGAGTAATTCATGATAAATTCCCACCTTCTATTCTTCATAATTCATCCTTAGGAAGCATTCTATATAATTCTCTTACAGAATTCTCTAATTCTTCTTTATTTCAATTTCTTATAGCACTTTCTCATTTTTTAAAATAATATTCTGCATCAGTATCATTACTAAAATTAAATCATCCAAACTTCAAATCATTATAAACTCTCTCCCACCATTCTATTGTTTCCATCAAAATAGATATTCTTAAACTTTCTAATTGTTCATTTATTGATGATAATAAAATTTTATCTTCTTCAGATACAGCTTTTTCTCATCATTTTTTAATAGTTTTATATCTTACTATTACTTCTTGTATTTGATAATCCTCAGAGCTTTCTAATTCATTTAAAATTCAATCTAATAATTCTACTAAACCTTTAAATACTTTTTGTTGTATATCAAATTCAGTATTTTTCTCTAAGTCATCTATTTTAACTTTAAAATCTCTTAATTTTTTATCAGCTTTTCTTTTTTCATCCTCATCACTTGTTGAATTACTTACAGCTCATTCTAAATATGAAATTTCTTCATCAATTTCTGCTTTTTGAGTTGGGGTTAGACTTCATCTTATTTTTGTATATCTGTCCTGCTCTGCTATTAAGTCATTTTTTAAAACTTTTAAATCTATTTCTTCATTTAAAGTTGTAGTACGAGCATTAATAGATAAATCAATTGAAGGTATATATGCCTTAACTGTTAATTGTCTTGAAATATCAATATCTATTTTTACTTCTACTGGAGTACCAATATCCAAATCATACGGAATTTTCTCTCACGATATTCATAAATCACAAATAAATTGGTTTCTACTTGGGTTTTTAGAGTCTCATTCATATACTTTTATTGGCAAAGCATTTGTGTTTTCTCACTTTACTAAATTCATACTTGTTTTAAATTCAACTGTTTTTGATAATGGTAATTTAGAGTTTTTTTCAAAAAACCAAAACATTTCATCTTTCCAAGATAATGAATTACTTTGTTTAGCAATAGAAACCCCTACATTATATGGAATTGGTATACTTCAAACAGATAATCAATGAGAGATTGAAAAATTATCATTATTTATATCCAAATTATTTCATTTACCATCAAAAACATAAATCCAATAATTATTTGGTTTTCCATTCTCTAATTTTACATTAACAATAAATTTTCAATTTTTTATAAGTATTCTATTACTAGAATAAAATCAATTATCACTTTGAATTTGTATATAGTATTCTTCATCTTCATTTAATCACTCAATAATTCAGCTTACCATTTCATCATCTTCAACCGAAACAGCTTCATAGTTTAGTTTTATATTATATAATTCTAAGGAAACTTTATTATTTTCTTTAAATTCATCCTTAATTATTTGAGTAGATGCATAAACAGCCCCTCCTTTTGCAACGACAGTCAAAGGATCAACACTTGAATCAACCTCAATTCAAAGTTCTTTTTCTAATTTTTCTTTAATTATTGGTGATTGAGTACTTCATCATACAAGTACAATTTTTTCTATAGATGACTTTTCTATTCATGATTCATTTATTGTCTCTTTTACTAGGTGTATTGATTTATTAATAAAAGGTAAAATTAATTTTTCAAATTCAGTTCTATTTATTGTTATATTTAGATAAATATCATTACCATTATCATCTTCTCAAATTTTATCTATTTCAACATTAACTTCATTATCATAAGTTAACATTTTTTTAGTATTTTCAGATAATCATTTTAATATATTGAAAATATTTTTATATTTTTCATTCCCTCTAGTGAAATTTAATAAAGTGAATTTTTCTGTGATTTTAGGAATAAAGATATTATCAACAATAGACCAATCAAAGTCTTTACCTCATAAAAAATTATCTCATTTACTTGATAATATATTTAACAATCAATCTTTTGACTGTATTAATGCAGTATCAAATGTTCCTCATCATAAATCATAAACAAGCCAATTTGTATTTCTTTCTTTTCAAAAACCATATGCAATTGCAGCTGCAATTGGTTCTTGTAATAAAACAACTTGTTTAAATCATGCTAATTCTCAAGCTCTTTTTGTTGCTTCTGATTCTAATGTAGAAAAATGAGCAGGTATTGTTATTATAGCACCAATTGTATTTACTTCAGGATATTTTTTTAATATAGTACTCTTTAGATATTTTAGGATTTCAGCTGATATTTCTTCAGCTTTCATACTTTTATTGACTCTTGGAAAAAAAGTTATTTCTGGAGTTCACATTAATCTTTTTACTTCTGCTTTAAAATTATTTATATCATCATTGTCTGCATATTTATATAACTTTTCATATGCTCTTTTTCATATTAATGGATTTTTAGCTTTATCGTAGCCAAAAACAGATGGAGTAAATTCATCCATCTCAAAGTTTTTTATAATCTCAATTTTTCATCAATTGTTATATGCAATAGCAGAATTTGTTGTTCATAAATCTATACCAATTTGAATTGTAGACATATAATTATAATTATGATGTAAACTTGTATATTATAACTTTTGCTTGTTTAATTAGTTCTCAATTAATTATTATAGCAGGTTCTATTGTATCCTTAATTATTCTATCTAAACTATTTATATTAGTATTTTCAACTGCTTTTAATTCATATAAATTAATTTCTTCTGAATATTTCTCTCATGAAAATGATTTAGTTTCAATATTTAAATCTTGAATAAAATTATTTAATCTATCTAAACTAATAGATATTTTCTCTTTATCTTTTTCATTTAAATTATCAATATTAGATATTTTTTCATTTAATCTCCAAATATCTATTGATAAATTAATTAATTTATTTGTATCAATATTTAAGAAATTACTCATAATTAATAATTAATTTATATCTATAACAAAAATATACACAATTTATTCAAAAAATCAATTATTATTTTAAGCATTTATTTTTTATTCTAAATTTACATACAAAAAAGTCTAAAGATAACTTTAGACTTTAGAGAAATTATATAGATTTAAGTTTATTAATAAGACTTTACAAAATTTTTGATAAAAGTATCTGGTAATCAGTTTTTTTTCATACTTGATGCTACTTCATAATCATTATCTATATTTGAATCTGGATAGTTATTATCTACAAAATCTTGAACAAATGCTGAAAAGTCAGTAAAATTGTTTTTTGAAAGCTTTATATCCTGTTTAAATGTAATTGTTGTCATAAATCAAAATATTAAATTATATTTTTATCATTATAATTAGTTTTACATAAAAATCAAAAACATATTTTTTCAAAAATCCTTTTACTTTTTTGTATAAAACTGTAAGATTTTACAATACTTTAATAACAAAATAAATTATGCTAGAAACTCCAAATTATGTTGAGATAACTGCTAGAGAACTGAATTTGAAACAATTTCAGACTATGACTGTGCTGGAACTTGTGTCAGAGTGAGCAACTGTACCGTTTATCTCTCGTTATAGAAAAGAAAGAACATGAAACTTGGATGAAAATGAGATTAGAGCTATTATAGAGCTTCAAAATAAACAAGAAAATCTTTATAATGCTAAAGTAACTGCAATTAAGTGAATTGAAGAACTTGGGAAAATGACTCCAGAACTTTATGACAATATAGTAAATGCAAAAACTTTGAAAGAAGTGGAAGAGCTTTATAAACCCTATAAATCAAAGAAAAAGACAAAAGCAATGATAGCTTTGGAAAAATGATTTTGAGTAGTTGCTGAGAGCTTGAAACTAAACCAGATTGTTATTCCAGAAACACTTTTAAAGGATTATCCAAGAGAAGAAATAATTGATTGAGCTATAGAAATAGTTGGAGCAGAAGTAAATGCAAACTCTAATTTGAGACACTCATTAATTGAAGAATTGAAAGAAAAT
>SAAG01000038.1 GCA_010119095.1 Candidatus Altimarinota bacterium | reverse complement strand
TAATTAATTATATATGAAACTATCTGTTTTTGGGGTTCGTTTTGATGTTGAATATAATTCTGAATTGAATAATAATGTTGCTAAGTTGGAGTCTGATTTTAAGATTGATTCTGTTGATCCAGATAGATTTGAAAAAGCTACTAAATTTGTTGATGATCATATAGCTATATGTGATTTGTCTTAATTAGTTTAATATAGCACCTTACTAGTTGTCGTTAAGATAATAAAAACCTCACAAATCGCATTTAAATTGGGTATAAAAAAGACTAGAGTTTGATCTAGTCTTTTTTTTGTTCTATAATTATGGATTTTTCTTTTATATGCTCAGCTTTCTCGATTATTGCATCGTAGATATCAGCTATTCAAACTGCAATATTTTCTGTTGATTTTCACTCTATTAATCTGTTTTGTTTAAATGAAGTATCAATTATATCGTTTAGGATTTTTAGATCCTGGTATTGGCGAATTTTAAGAGTTTCAAGATTATTGAATATCAACTCTTTTCATTTACTCATGATCTTTCAGTTGATATTGTATAAGTCTGTTATTCATTCAGTTAGTGGTATAATTGCAGGTCAGTCTATTTTTTCTCATCCATCTGGAGTTGGTAGATCTTCTGTTTTTTTATTTAATTCTGCTAATTGGTGTTTTGTGGCATTTAGTGTTAACATTAGGTCATTATCTGATATGTTTGGATCTTCTAATTTCTTCAGCATTATTTCTGTTTTCATTTTTTCATCCATATATTCTTGCTCTCTTCTTTTTTTTTCATACCTTTTTTCTTTTTCAGTTACTGCTTTTTTTTTATCTCTTCTTAATTCTCATATTTTTTTGTCTCATTCAATTCAAACTAAAGCTAAAAAATGTCAAAACAAAATATCATCTTTGGTTAGTATATTAAAATTATCTTTAATATTAGTTATGTATTTATGATTTATTGTATTTTCTGGATCTATTTCTTTTACTTTTTTTATTAAATTTGATGAGTTTAATTGTTCTTTTTTTGGATTCCTGTAGTTTCTTATTATGTGATAAAAGGCAAAATTTTTTTTATATTCTTTTCATGCTTTTTCTACTCTCATTTGATTTAATAGTTTTGCTCTTGATTCATGCATTCACATTATGTTTTTAGGTTAGATTATAATGGTGGCAGGAGTAGGATTCGAACCTACATTGTAAGCTTTATGAGAGCTCCGAGTTACCAATTCTCCATCCTGCTATGACTATTGGCTGTGCTTTGTATACTGACTGCATTTAAAATTCCAAGTCACGGAATTCACCGAAGTGTTTTTATAATTACATTTTAAAAGGGTATGTCCTCTATATTTATCTCTTCTTCATCTTTTTTTGTTTTTGTTGGTTTAGGTTTTGTGGGATAGTTATCTGGTTGTGTAGATGATTCTTGTTTAGAATCTAATAGGATCATATTTTCTCCTACAATTTCTACTTTATATCTCTTTGAACCATCTTGTGCTTCCCAACTTTTTGTTTGTAGTCTTCATTCAATATATACTTTTTTTCATTTTTGTAAATATTGACTTGCAATTTCAGCTATTTTCCCCCATAGGATTACATTATGAAACTCAGCTTGTTCTTGTTTCATTCATGATCAATCAGTCCATGACCTATTTGTTGCTACAGATAAATTTGCTACATTTTGTCAATTTGGAGTAGTTCTTAGTTCAATTTCACTTGTAACTCTTCCAATTATTTGTACTTTATTTAAGTCCATGTTATGTATAATTAATTAATAATATATTATTTATTTCTAACTCTTTGTTTTACTCAGTTAGATTTTCTTAGGTAGTGGTTTAAGGATAGTGCATTGTGGTATTTTTTTCTTAGTTCTTTTAGTTGTTGTTTTAGATTATCTTTTTGTGCTTGTTTTTCTAATAATCTATAACTTAATAAATCTATTTCATCGGATAAATGCATACTAAATTTAAACATTATTATCAATATTATTATTAGCACCACGATTATAATTATCAATATAGTTGTTAGTTCCATATTTTATTCATTAGATGATAAAGTTTTTTGCTTAAAAGTTAAGCTTTTAGTTATAGTTGGAGTTGCTGTTTTTTCAAACTCTTTCTTTTCTTTTTTTAACTCATCTTCTTTCATTTTTATTTCTCGTGGGTACTCATATGATTTTCTTTCTGTAAAGTATGCAGATCATATTCATTCTGCTTCTAGTTTTTCTACAGAATTCTTGATCATATCTGCAGATATTTTTTCTTTTAATTCTTCTTCTCTTATTTTTAGTTCTTTTATTGTTGTCACGATATCGTTTAGCTCTACTATCTCTTGTTCTATGGTTAATCATTCTTTGTTTTCATTAAATTTCTGATCTTCCCATATTCTTTGAGCTTCCTGGATATCCATAAATATTTTTTGGATTCATCCATTTTTCATAGCTTCGATTCTTTTTATTTTTTCATCATTTAATTTGTATTCAAATACTTGAATCTCTCATGTTGTTATTACATCTCATTTTTCATTTTCTGTTGTAGGTAACCAATACAATTTTATTATATCTGGGTAGTATCCTTTTAATTCGTGGATTAATAAGCAGTATAAGTCTAATTGTCCATGATTATCTACTCTTTCTTGTGTCCATGGAGTTTTTCAAGTCTTAAATTCGTTTAATGCTTTTAGGCTTTTATTTGTGTTGTCTGTGTATCATATTACACATACCTGGTCTATAAATGTTTGTAATTTATATTCGTATACTTCATGTAGTTCCATTGCTAGATCTATTTGTATTTTTTCTACAATATCTGATTCTATTATGTTGTAAAATGCTTTTTGGATAGCACTTCTTTTATTAGGATCTTCTTGTATATTTCAGTCCCAATCTTTCATACATTCATCACATATTTTGTCCATGTCTTCATATTCTGCGAGTTCTATCATTTTTCATAATACCTTTCAGAATATTATTTCTTTAGTTTCAAAGAATGGTTCTTTTTCAAAATATGTTTTTATAAATTGTTTTTTGTTTGTATTCCAGGAATATATTTTACTCCAAGAAAGAGAACGAACTATTTTTTCCATTTTTATAAATTTAGTTAATAAATTTCCAAATAAATCAATAAGCAGTTTTATGTCAATATTTATTATTGCACACCATTGATATTAAGGATATGTTTAATCATATTTCTGTTTTAATATCAGACATACATCACCAAACTTTTATTAAATATCAATTTTTATTATATTGAAAAACTTTTTTACTGCATTTATTATTCTCTCATTTTATAGGTTTATACGGTTTTCTTTTTAATTTATTATATGAATGTATTTTATTCTCACTAGAAGTTACATATTCTAGATTATTTAAATTATTATTTTTAGGATTTCAGTCAATATGATTTACTTCTAATGTAGATATTCATATAAAATGTTTTAATAATAATCTATGTATATAATATTTTTTAACTTTTCATAATTTACATAATGATACTCTAATATATCAATTTCAGTTATTATATCATTTTATAATTTTATTAGTTTTATATGATTTTATATATCAATAATTACTTATTTTATAAATTCCTTCATATCATATAATATCTACAAAAGTTTCTATCATACTTCTTCTTGGTTAGGGGATAAATTTTTTGCTTCTTCAGATAATTTCATTTTATCTCTTATTTTTATTATAGACATTAGTCATTTTTTTAGATATGCTATCTTTTTTTTCTGTTTAGCTAATGCTTTTTTAAATTGATCTATATCTGTAGGATTTTGTAGGTTATTATTATAATCTCCTAACTCATTTTTTAATTCTTCTCTTCTTTGTAATATCTCTTGTTCTACATCTTCCAGACTTTCGTATTTAGTAGGAATATTTTCTGTTGGAAGTAGTGGTTTTATTTCTTCTTCTATTTCCTTAGGAGTTGGGGGAGTCATATTTTCAACTGGTTTTGATAGCGATTCTTTTATTGCTGTCTTTAATTCTTCTATCTCATCCTGTTGCTCTTTTGGAAGATATTTTTTATTTTTATAAAACACTGTGTAATGGTCTTTTAATTCATCTAGTGTTTTACTTCATTGCATTCATTCATAAGCTTTGACATATATTTCTTGTGGATCTACTTCTTTTTTATTTCATCATTTTTTTTCTTGTCCATCCATATCAAAGTTTACTTTAATATCTTCTGAATATACTACAGCTTGTTCTCATGTTACCATTTTTTCTAGAGCTTTTATCCATAATCTAAAATCTGGCTCTATACCATTTCATATTAATCATGTTCTATCTTTACATAAATACTTTGGATCTGGTAATGTATTTACAACATGATCTCCTGCAGAATTAGTTTCTATGTATCCAACTATATCCATAAAGTAAGCAATCCTTGTGGCTGATTGTCAGTTTAGCATAGGCACTATTTTTGCGATTTTAGTTTCATCGTTTATCTCTTTTTCCTGGGCAATAAATATTACATGCATATTTAATGATCTAAAATCTCTTAGGGTTGATTCTATTGTTTTTGCGATAACTCACCAATCTTGTAATTGTAATGGTCTTCATCTTTTTTTCTCTAATTCCATTTTTATGATATCGTTTATTTCTGATATAGAATCTATTACAACTGATTCATATGGATGTCATCCTTTTTTTAGATATTCATATAATTGTTTTAAATCAATTATTGTTTTAATATCTACAAAATCTATATCTTTTCATCATAAACTTAACATTCATGCTTCAGCACTTGCGAATATACAATTTGGAGCTGTTCATCAAAATGTTGTTTTTCACATTCAAGAACCTCAATATATTAATGCTTTAATCTTATGGTCTGTTGGTTTATATTTCTTTATTTCCATCTTGTTTTTCTATTAGTGAATAATATGTATGTAATATATGTGCAAAGTATCAAGATTGATTCCTAAAAACCTTGCTTCATAATATGAATTTATCTCAAAGTTCTCCTGTGGGTAACCTTATCCAAATTCTCTTTACATTTTCTTTATTTGTCATGGGATTTCAATTATAGTAATATTTTTTTCTTGTTTTTGTCTGTGTGGGTATGCTTGAAACATTTTTTCTATAGTTCATGTTTTCATTGCACTATCCCATTTTTCTATACATTTATCCATTTGCTTATATGGATCTTGGAAGTCTTTTGAATTTATAAATTCTTTATTCCGAGTGTAGTATAGTTGACATATTCAGTATGCTCTGCTTCAGTCAAATCATTTTTCTATACTAGATCTACCAAGTTCCATTGTTCAGTTTTCTTGTAGAAATGTTAGGACGATGTCTTTTCATCTTTTTTGATATAGATAATTTATCCATTTTTGTTTTTCGTTATCTATATTCCATCATGTATGTCTTATTATTTTTTGTTTTTTAGGTAGAATTTGTTTTTCTACCTTTATAACTTTGCATTTCTATATTTTTCTAAGTTATCTTTATTTTTACAGTAGGTTATATTTATTTTTAATCATGATGCTTTTCTTTTTATTTGATCCAGAGCACATCTTTTTCTTAGTAATAATGACTCATTTTCTTTTGTGTCATCACTTATTCTTTTTTGTAGAAATGTACTTCTATCTCAAATATCTGCCATTTGCATTAATTGTTCTACATCGCTAGGTTGTTTAGCTTTTTCTATTTGTTTATCTTTGCTATACAACTGTTGCTGTGTGAATACTGTAAATATGACGAGTATTGCTAGTCATATCCATATTTTGGTTTTTTTATCCATATTATATTGGTTAGGATATAAAGTGTAATTATATAATTACATTATCACTTTATCTATTTATCTTGTTATGTCAAATTTATTTGTCATAATGTCAAATAAAGATTTGCTTTTATTTGTTTTTTATGTAAGCTTTTTATGTGTTACTTTTTAATTTTATAAATATGATTTATCCTAATCATGTAAAAAGAAAAGCCTTGTATAGAAAGTCTAATAAAGCTCTGGATTGTTTAAATTTAATTAGATTTTATAATTGATGATCTGATTTACAATTTGAAAATCAAGATATGGATACTAAAAGACATCTTTATTCTGCTATAGATGAATTAAAAAAGTTTATAGATAATATTATTTAATATGTCAAAACCTAAAATTAAAAATCTAGTTAGAATTTGTGCATGGTGTCCAGATAAGGAATCTAAAGAAAATGAGGCTATAAGTAATGGTTTTTCAGTAACTCATTGATTATGTAAAAAATGTGCTAAGTTATATTTTAGTTAGTATTAATTAATAAATAAAGTATGAAAACAAATAAACAAATGATAGACTTTATATTTAATTAAATAAACTTATGACTAGAGAAATATACTGAAGACAGATTCATTTTAGATTTAATACTATAAAATGATTTCCATGACATGATGTTACTGTTGGTATTTTTAAGAGCTTACAACAATATATTCATAGTTGATCTTGTGTTGATAAGAAATGACATATAGTTTGATCTTGGTGGACTAAGAAAGAATTAACCTGTATTGATTAGAAAAAGAAGACCTATGTTGGTCTTCTTATTTTATTCATTTTTAAACTTGGTCTTTTAAGTTTTGGTCTATTTATTTTTCATGGAGTTGATTTTGATGATCCTGTTTTTCATGATGGTGTCATAAAGTATCATTTCCATATTTTTTGTACAACTGCAGGGAATCATCACATTTGCATTACTGAAAACAGTAATTTGTATGCATTATTAGTTTTAGTTTGATCTTCTTTTCAATTGTAAATTCATGCTATTGATTTTAATATATCATTAACTCATTTTAATCAAAGAAATGATCAATATTTATTTTGTCATACAAGTTGTCATAGTAGTGGTATCTCTTGTGCTATTTGTGATATTATTTTTACTGTTAAAGTTTCTGGATAGTCTTTTTGATTAAACATTTTTTTATTTAATTCCTGGATTATTTGTTGGTATAAGAAAGATAGAACTCCTACCACTAAGGCTCAGTATAAAATTCATTTTATTCTATTTTTTCATACTAATTGTTTTGGTATAGTCGTTCATTTTTTTGATTTTTCTTTTATTACCCTACTTAATCATCATCCATAAATATATCTATTTGCAAATGCATTTGCTCCAAAAGTCATAAATGAAGTAAATAATGATCCTACTCATCTTTCATTTTTTAATTGTGCTAAACTTTTTCAGTCAAACATAGGATTTGCCATTGTTTTTTCCATTCATATGTCAGCATAA
Source organism: Candidatus Altimarinota bacterium (assembly GCA_010119095.1). Taxonomy (GTDB): domain Bacteria; phylum Patescibacteriota; class Gracilibacteria; order BD1-5; family UBA6164; genus Altimarinus. Next base: position 4,243 of record SAAG01000038.1, on the reverse strand, counting down.
TATATACAATCTTCTTCTTTAAATCATAGTTTTTTAAATTCATGATATAGATTATAAAATATTCATGATGCACTAAATTTGTCTATCTTAGATATAGGTATTAATCATATATCAATCGTTTCGTTAGCTTTATCTTTCAAAATATTATCACTTCAAAACATATGTCTAAAATCTCTTGCAGGAAGAATTTTTGATTTTTTTATAGTTTCTTTAAAATCCTTATTTGTCCATGCTGTACCTATTTTTGATATTTCTCATCCTACTAATTTTGATTCTAGTAGAGCTATAGGCTGTATAAGATAACTTCCTGGATTAAATGCTATAACTGATTTACTTCATAATTTACTTAGGTTTCATACAGTTCTATCTAATGCTCATTTTGTTGAATATTTACCTTGTTTAGCCATCATATCTATCCAATTTTTAAAATACTTCATTCAAACTGATCATATTTTTTCTTGTCACAATGCATTCATTAAGTCTGATAATTGGTACAATGGTTTTTGCATATAAGCATAATATGATGCCTTATATACATGAGACAAGAATACTAGTTTAGCATCTATTGTAGGTACTACACTTTTACCTGTAGCTTTTTTTATAAATCAATGCTCTATATTTTTTGTTTTAAATCAATTTTCTAAAACCTTTCATATTTCTGGATCTGTTTCCATATCTAAATTTTTCTCTATGTCTAGTTTTATTGGGAAGTAATCTTTCATTACATCCATCATGATATTTTCAGTTTCTAGGGATGTTAGATTTATTCTTTTTCATATCTCATCGAAAATTCATCTCATATATTTCAACATTTTATGCTGTGATTCATTCAAGAAGCTATCTTCTTTGAATCACTTAATTATGTCTAATATAGCTTCTTGATCTTTTATATCTACAGCTTTTTCTGTTATTGGATTCTTTCAAGTATTATATATTAGTGAATATATTTTAATTACTCATTTTCAGTCTCATCTATTTGCTAGTCAATAAAGTCAAATTTTATTAAAATCATCCTTTTTTAATCCTAGTTCTTTTTTTAGTTTTCAGAATCATTCAACAGCTTTTGAGTGATATTCTACCCATTCTGTAAAGGCTTTTTTATATATAGTATAAACTTGTTTATTGATTCATAACTCATTTTCAAATATAAATACACTTGGAGTTATTTCTAACATTCATCATTTAACTGTTTTTTTGAACTCGTTCCATAATTTTCTAAATTTAAACATATTTTTTCATGTGCGAGTCAATTCATTTATATCTCTATCTAAGCTTATTTCTGTAATATCTAATTTAATTGAGCTTTCTATAGCTTCAGATATTAATGGAGCTAATTCTATTTCCTGTCATTTTTTTCTATTTTCAAGTATTTCTCTTCAGATCTCTTCAAAATATTTAAGTTTATTTACTATTGATTCTAATTGTTGGATATCCATGTTATAAATAGATTGTTTTCATATAGCATTGTCTATTTGTACTGAATAATTATCATCATTGATATATTTATCGTAGATATCTTTATTATCATCGCTGATTGATATTTCTCATTTATTTATCATGTCTATGATAGATGCTTCATCTACTATTTTTCCTGTTATTCTTTTAAATTCTAAAGCTTCAGCATTTATATATTCCTGTATTTCTGGTTTTATTTCTGATGCTATTGTATTTGAATTTAATAGTTTATTTTTTAGGATCCTAATTCAATTTATCATTTCAGATTTTCTTTTTATAAATCACTCAATTTTTTGAATAATTTTATAAACTTCTGATCATCTTACTTTATTAGATTTTAACCAGGCACGAGCTTCATATATTATTCTTTGTTTATCTCTTCATGTTATTGCTTGTGATATACTTTCTTCAAGTTTTTCTAGAGCTTCGGAAGCTTTAAATTGTTCATTTTGTATATTTTCTAAATCTCAAAATTTTTCTTTCATGGTTTTCATGAATTCTTGTTCTACTTTAGCCCATACTTTTTTTTGTTGCTCAGCTATTTTTGGTAGATAATTTTCTTCTAATGCCTTTTGAATCTCTTTTGTTCTTTTATTTCTAAGTATATCATAATCTCTTAATCATAAATCTCTTGGTTTTATAGATAACTCTGTTGTTGTTATAAAGCTTGTAGGAGTTGTTCATTCTTTATAGGCAAGAATATCTTTACTCATTCTATCTCATAACATTTTATTTAATGCTTCAAAATATTTTCAGTTTACATCATTTGTAAACATCATCATTGAGTCTTTCATTGGATTAAATAACTGATCTATTTTATCTGTATTTGCATAATCATCCAGTGAATTTTTTAATATTTCATCTGTTACATTTTTTATATATGTTTGAGTTGTTCTTATATATGGTGGATCTAAATAAATTATTGACTGTTTATTATTATAATCTTTTCACATTCTTTTAATAAAATCCTTTCAATCCATATTATAGATTTTTATTTTATCTCAATGTTTATTAAAAGTTTCCTGGTATGTTTCTAGTCAAGATATCATTTTGTCTCTGATTCATATCATGTTTTGGAATCAGTTTGTTGCACTTACTACTTTTTGTCCAGAGTCTCCCCTGTTTCTAAAATGTCTTGCTAGGGAAGTGGTAATTGCTGTTTTATAGTCTCATTTTTCAAAATCCATCACATCAAATCTATCAATTACACTTGATATTTTTTTGCTTATTTCTGGGTAATTTGTTTCGAATAAGCTTGTATCGTTTAGAATATCATCTACTCTATTTTCTAGATCCTTTCATTCTAATTTTAATCATTGATCTTCAGCTTCAGTTTTAATTTTTTCAGTTAACCAATCTTTAAAACTTTCAGTTATTTCTCATCTTATTGCTAGTTTAGTATCTGGTCTTTCTTTAAAGAAATCTGGAGCATATTGTGGATAGAAGTATGTTTCAGCTATTATTTTAAATCATGAAGTCCCTGGTTTTATATCAAATTTTTCCATTAAGCTTTTTACTTCTGGAATATCTTGCATAACTTTTCCAATTTCTTCTATAATTGAGTTATAAGCACTTGTTATTTCTCCTGATATACTTTGTATCGTTTTATTCTTAATTGCATTTATAACTTCGTATTTTTCATTATCAAAGTGATTTATATGTATATCTTTTATTCAAGAATTAATTATATCATCTGCAAAAAAGTATGATGTTCATGCTCCCCCATATGGTTCTATGTATGTTTTAGCTCATTGTAATGCTCATTTTTTAATCATAGGAAGTATTACATTTCTATATGTGTTAGATTTATTTCACATAAGAGAAAATGGTATTTTTACTCTATTTCATTCTGGGCTTCAAACTATATATAATCTTGCTCATAATTCTTTTAAGCTTCTTCTTAGTTGTGGTATGATTATTTTTTGTTCTGTTATCTTTTTTAATACTTTATCCCATCATAAAAGATCCATTAATGATAATCTTTGGGTTGGTGATAGATCTCATTTTATAGTTATTGGTGATTCTTTGTTTTCTTTTGCTAGTTTTATATTATCTCTTAATTGTGTAGCTTCAGCTTCAGTTATCATTCATGAATTTTCAGCATATTCAACTCATTTTTCTAGTATTTTATCTCATTTTTCTCTTATTAAATTAGTTACATCATCTACATTAGCTCTTCTGCTTTCGTTTACTAATTTTTCTCAAACTTTTTTTTGAGTTCTTGTGAATACATTATTTTGTTTTATTTTTATTCATTCTTTTGTAATTTCATTGATGTCTTTTTCTTTTGTTTTTTCTCATGTCTTTATTTGGATCTCTTTTTTTTTAGCAATATTTACTTTATTTCTTTGAATAAAAGTTTTTCATTTTTCTTGCTTCAGTTTATTTTTTATTTGACTATATAGGTCTTTCGGATAATGAACTCAAATTTTATTATATTCCCTTATTTTATCTTCTCATATTCAAAAATATTCTTTTGCTAATTTTGTATATTGAAATTTCATTAAATGTGGTTTATCTTTATCCATTCATCTGAATTCCATTACTCAATTTTTAACTAGATTTTTTATTTCATCATATTTTGGATGAAATTTTATTGTATCTTTTTTTCATGTTTGTGCTTTTAGTTTTTGAATATCATTTATTTTTCATAATGATTGATCTATCTGTGAAATTTCTTTTTCACTAAATAATAACTCTTTAGATTGTTTATCTGTTAAATTTTCATAATCTATTTTTGGCTCATTTAAAGTAACTGGAGTAATATTTTTATTTTTTTCTTCCAGGG
>SAAG01000133.1 GCA_010119095.1 Candidatus Altimarinota bacterium | reverse complement strand
TCAATAGATTTTCTGTATGATTTTGACAAAGTTTGAAATTATTAGTATTTGAAATTATTTGTAAATATAATTATTGTAGCAAGTTTCACAATAAACTATTTCAGGTCTTTCTGGTTCATAAGTAGTTTTTATTTCTTTCTTACACTTATCACACTTTCTATCATACAATATTCTCTGATTTTTTGATAATAATCTATGTTTATATCTAGTGTCATAATGAAATCTAGGCACAGATAACTTATTGTCCCTGTAAAACTTTAATTCAGCTTTATTGATTCTATAAGGTTTTCATGTTTCTTCACATTTCAATGCCCGATTTAGTATATCATCAGGTATATCTTTAGCTTTGCTTGGTAACATATTTGCAGGGATAATCTTATCCACTTTTGGCAGTGGTTGGATATAATCTGACCGGTTGAAAATAGTTCAATGAAGAAATGTTTCTGAGTTATCCCTATGTTGTCATTCCGACTGTAATGGAGGAATCTGTTCTTTGTTAATAACATTATTTATATTCAAGCCTTTATTTAACTCTCCGAAAGATCTCTCGACTTCGCTCGAGATGACACTTTTATTAAGTATTTTCTCACGACTAAGCGGATAATACTCATTCGCCTCAGTCTCATTATATCAAAACCTTGATAAAAAACATGGGAAGAATTCTCACCAAATATCATTTTTCATCATCGTCTTAATTATCCTCTCAACTTCCACAGCATAATCCTCCATTTTGTATTGTCTATTAAATATACAATACTCTTTTCCTACAAGTCAAACACATCAAAAACAATTTTTACAAGATTTTAAATTAAAACTATAAAATATATTAAACGAGTTATCATAAATATATTCTGAGAAAAATACATTTTTACTATTCATAAAAACATTTACAGAGCCTATTACTGGTCATTCTAAATCATAAACAAAGCTAGAATCATACACATTACTACATCTTCATCACTCATACAGATTTTTACAATCTTGTACTCAAACTACATTGAAACAATTAAAAGCATTTTTTGAGTTATAAACATAATCTCACATACAATTTTCAGCAGCATAAGTTTGCAGGTTAACATGTGGAATAGTTAACTCAAAATCTCTGTACATCTTTTTATAACTCTTCAATTTATCGTAATCTGATAAATCGATATCTTTCATTCTTAATTTATATTCTTCCTCAGTATATTCTTTATTTAATATATGAAATTTCTTTCATTCAATCCCATAACACATAAAACAATTATGACAATTATTACATCTTTTACAAAATATCGTATTTGAACAATTACTTCAGTTACTACAATATTTTGAATTAAACATATTTGCCGAGTCAATGCACTCATAAGACTTTTCTATCTCACTAGACCACCATATATCTGATGAATCTTTCACAAGTCTTGATTCTTCTGTATAATAGGCATCTTCCAAATTATTATTTCAAAAACACATATAAGCATTTTTTGAATTTACAAGACCATCATTGTACTCTGAATTTTCCGAGTTTACTATACTCAAATTTGGAAATGGTACATTATGAACAAGCTCATCAAGTTGATCAAAAAATCATTTATTCTCATCAAAAATCATTGCATAATCCAAAGCATTCCATTTATCACTCCACCAAACATCTTTGTTATAAATCTTATATTTTTTATCAGGCGAATACAAAGAAATCATCTCTTTTCCTGAAAAATCACACTTTCTCTTATACAGATTTCTCTTGTTTCTAAAAGACAATCTTCTTTGTTCAAAACAATCAGAGCAGACACTCTGTGGCTTTATAGGATACTTTTTTCAGTTGATTACAGGGGAGAATTTATCATAGATTTCGAAATCTGAGTCCTCCAAAATCATATCTTTAGTGCAATATTTACATTGAGTTTTTAGCATAATCATTTTGATTATTTATAATTATTTCTAGTGTACTCAAAATTAGACAATAAATCAAATGCAATTATTAATCTTGAATATTTTTCTAAAATGTGTAATATAAAAAAGTATTATAATTTAACATTTTAATTATGGCTTTCCCACTACCCAAACTTCCTTTTGAATTAGATGAATTAGAACCATTTATATCAAAAGAAACACTAGAATATCACTACCTAAAACATCACCAAACTTATGTAACTAATTTAAATAATCTGATTTCTTGAACAGAGTTTGAAAATATGACACTAGAGGAAATTATCATAGAATCAGAG
>SAAG01000132.1 GCA_010119095.1 Candidatus Altimarinota bacterium | reverse complement strand
TTCTCACTTTTGTATTTTTTACATTAATGAAAAAGAAATTTTCTCGACCCAAATTCATTTTCGCTCCGCTCCAATGAACTTCAGATATTCTTAAACGTTGTCAGACATATTTCTTTTGGATTTTAAAAAGGATTTGCATTTTTCATCATCAATTTGGTGGAAAATCATCTAAATAATGAAAATCATCAGAAATTTTAAAAAAGAAGGGGGGAAGTTTGCTTTTTCAAAGCAAATTCTTTTGGAAAAAGAAACAAAACGAGAAAGAAAACTCGTTAAAACTCAAGTTATTTTATATTTTTACTTTTTAGATTATGAAAAAATATTTCGTTTTACTACTTTTAAGTTTTGCTTTAGTTTCTTGTAATAAAACAGAAACTCAGCCAATTACTATTGAATCTCCAAAAAATATAGAGCAAAAAGTTTCTGAAAGTAAAAATAATGTAGTTGTAGAAAATAATTCTAATTCTTGAATATTACAAAAAACTTGAAGTGAAGAGAGTGTTGAAGTTTCTAAAAATCAGCAACAATCAAGCACATCAATGATTCAGCCAGAAGATATAATAGAAAAGATTAAGAGTAATTTTAAAAGTAAATATATTCTGTTGAATATTGATGAAAATAATCAACCAAAAATAAATGAACTTAGTATTAGAGCTTCTGGATGATCACCAATATATAAGGTTGATGGTTTTAACTTTTATACATTTTATAGTAGTGGTGCTACTTTAGATATTATGCCCCATAATCCAAATCCAACTGACTACAAATATCCAAAAACTAATGATAGTATCTTACGTAAAGAAGTAGCTAGTATTTATAAAGATTTTGGTCTATCAAAGACTGAAACTATAGGTGATAAAGAAAATTCTACTGATAAGGAAATTTATATTGGTAACGGGGTTATCTGTTCTATTGAAACTCAAACTTCAACAATTAGTTCCAATACTGCAACATGTGGTCTAATTAATAAATATAAAGAAGAAGCAGAAAGAATTAAACCACTTGCCGATATGATCCCTAATGCGAGTTCATCAACAATATTTGGTAATCTTAAAATTACTAATAGTGCGGTAAGTGGTTACCAAAAAGCCAGTGTTAGTATGGGAGATATTAATGGTGGTGGTTCAGTTGCTCTACTTTACAAAAAGGATTCAGGTTCATGGATGTACTTTACAAATGCGCAAGAACCACCTTTATGTTCGGCATACAATACAACTGTTTTAAAGAATGCATTCAAAGGAGACAGTTGCTACGGAACTAATGATCAAATGAGTATAGTTCAATAACTGAATTTTAATTTATATTCCAAGTCTTGTGGAACTCTCTCTGGACTATCGTCCAGCCCCATATTTTTAGTACTCGAATTTTGTAAAATCTTTTGCAATTTCAACATTTCTCAATAATATATAATCACTACCCGACGGGAGAGGCAAGTCCTCTCCTATTTTGTTATATAAAATTGGAAACATGAAAGATAAAGTTTTTTTCTTTGTAGATTGATGATATTTTTACAGATGAGTAAAAAGACTTGAAGTTGAAAATGTGAATTTAAAAAATATTTGTGAAAAAATTGCTTGAAATAGAGAAATAGTTTGAATTTGTTATTATGTGTGAGAAATAGATATTCATATGTGAAAAGATAAAGATTCAAAAATATATTTTAGAGAATTGAGGATCAAACAACAGAAATTTTTATCAAAACTGAAAGAGAGTGGAGTTGATTACAAGCTTTGATACTTCAATAAATGATGAGATACTGAAAAATCAGTAGATATGCTTTTGGCTTGTGATATGATAGAAAAAGCTATAGATAATATTTTTGATGTTTGAATAATTATTACTTGAGATTGAGATTTTCAACCTGCTGTAAAACTTATTCAAGATAAATTGTGAAAAATTATTTTGAATTGAGCTTTTAAATGACATTTTGCAAAAATTCTTATGGATACTTGTACAAGATTCTTTTTTATTGATGATAAAGTGAAAACTTAGTTTATATAAATTAAGTTTTTTATTTTGATTCAAGTTTTGTGGAACTCTCTCTGGACTATCGTCCAGCCCCTTCTTTTTTAAAATTTAGAAACAAAAGCATCTTTCTAAAAGAAAAATGCTTTTACAAAATAATATAATCCAAAAGAAATACGGTAAACCCACATTGCACTCTCGCTCATACTTCGCTCGGGTCTGACAACAGCTTCTATGAGGTTCGCTCGTTGCACTTCGCTCTCCCATATTTTGCTCGTTCCTCGCAAAACATCTCATAGAAGCAAACGTTA
>SAAG01000131.1 GCA_010119095.1 Candidatus Altimarinota bacterium | reverse complement strand
CGTTTCAACCCTTTTTAACAAATCATCATTTTTATTATACTTTGGTCAGGAGTTAGGGGAGAGAGGTATGAATAGTGAAGGTTTCAGCAGTTTAGATGGTAGAACTTCAATATTTGATTTCTGGCCATTAGAATCCATAAATAATTATAAAAAAGGTGTATATAACTCTGAACTTTATAATAAATATAAATTTCTATTAAATATTTCTTTAAAAGAGCCTGTTTTTAAATATGGTGAAACATACGATCTGCAGTTTGCAAACATCTCAAACAGTGATTATAATTCCGGTAAATTATTCTCATTTGCAAGATTTTACAAAAACCAACTTGTTTTTATTATTGTAAATTTTTCAGATCAGGCACTTAATTTTGCCCTACATATTCCAGAACATCTTTTTATTCACTGGGGTATAACTAACAGGTCTAATCAAAAATACATTGATTTATGGAGTGGAGACGAGTTTGTGGCAGATTTAAATCCAAATATTAATTTAACTCTAAATGTTCAACCAAATTTCGTGAAAATATTTAAACTTTTACTTCAATAATATCATCCCAAGAAGTTGTATATCTTTTTGATAATAAATTTTGGTTAGCCTTTATTTTTTCAATGCCGGCAGCCGCTGTAACGATACTTTTATTTCCATACTTGGAGTTTATTTCATCCATAACACTCATTAGAGAATTCGATTTACTAATTTCATCTATTGATGCAAATAGAGTAGGGGTAAGATCTGTTTTTCTGATAATTGAAGATAAAATCACACCGCACTTTTTGTACTGATAACCCTCTCGGAAGATTGCTCTTAATCCACTGCATGCATTGGATATGATTACAAGTGAATTGTCAGTATATTCAGATAAAGTAATCAATGCGCTCTGATTATGTGTTAGTCCAGATTCTTTAAAAGGGTTTGTAAGTATAAAAATTATTATTTCACGACATACTCCTTTTTGCTTTCTGAGCTTTTCAGCAGAAGAGGATGCAAAAGTTGCAATAGCTTTGTATAAGTCCTCAAAATCAGATAAATCAGAAGCAAAACTTCTGCTGGTGCATATCTGTTTTTTATCTGGTGTTCCATCTTCAAGAGAAATACAATTTTCCCCTTGCAACTCTCTCCATGTCCTAAGACCAGTGATACCCATTTTAGCCCTAATCCACTTTTCATCTTTCAAAATGAATTCATATGCAGTAGATACTCCATAAGAGGCAAGCATTTTTGAATGAGCGCGACCAATCCCCCATACATCTTCAACTGGAAATTTTTTCAATACACGAGATATATCAGACTCTTTGCTCATAAGGCAAAATCCTTTTGTTGAAGGGTATTGCTTGCTAAGTTTTGTCGCAACTTTAGCAAGGGTTTTGGTTTTAGATACGCCGATGCTCACAGGAATCCCAACACCTTTCCTGATTTTTTTTATAAGTGAATGGCCGATAGCAGATATTTCGTTATCAGGCACTTCTCTAAAATCAATAAATGCCTCATCAATAGAATATACCTCAATTGCAGGAGTGGATATTCTCAATATTTCCATGACTCTTGCCGAAATATCTCCGTATAGTGGAAAGTTTGAAGAATAAGCTATTACACCATGGTCTTTTATGATCTCTTTTAATTTGAAAAGGGGAGATCCCATTTTTATACCTATTGTTTTAGCCTCTGAAGATCTTGAAATAACACATCCGTCATTATTGCTAAGTACAACAACAGGCTTTCCCTCAAGAGAGGGATTAAATATTCTCTCGCAGCTTACATAAAAATTATTACAATCTGTCAGGCCAAACATAGTCTATATACTTCTCCAGAATAAAAATCAATAGTGTTGCAATTGTCAGTCCCGCAATATTGGCAATTAAATCAAACGGATCCGAGTCTCTTGTAGGAGTTAAAGATTGTAGAATTTCTGCTAAAATTGCAACTAAAATTCCAGATCCCAGGATAACTGAGTAAGAGTATCTGCCTGTTCTCTCCCTTAGTTCTTTTTTAGCTGCCAGCCATGCAGAAAGAGGATATGGAAAAAACATAATAAAGTGAGCTACTCTGTCTGCCCTAATCCCAAATATTGTTTTTGATAAGTCAACTCCGGTATCATTAAATGAATAGAGACAGAAAAAAAAGACCAAGCCCAAATATATAACGAACATAATCTTGAATATAATTCGTATGATTCTCATCTATAGTTTTTTTATCAGGTATTTAACAACTCCCCAAATATAAAAATCATTATCTTTTTTGATTATTATCGGCTTAAATTTTGGATTTGAAGGTATTAGTACTAGATTTTCCCCTTCAATCCTAACCTTTTTAAGAGTAAACTCCCCCTCCAGAAAACATACTGCAATACAATTTTCATATGGATCTTG
>SAAG01000003.1 GCA_010119095.1 Candidatus Altimarinota bacterium | reverse complement strand
CCTAGTTTTTCTTCTATCTCAACTACTAATTCAAAAAGTATCTTTGCTGTTTCTATGAAATATGCTGGATCAAGCTCATTTGATGCTACCATAGTATGTAGTCAAAAATGTTTAGTTCACCATTTTTGTAGTTTTTCATAAGCTTCAAATAATTGTTCTTTTTTCATACCATATTTTGCTTCTTCTGGCTTCCCTATTATAGTATTTCATTTTTTAAGTGGGCCTGGGTTATATCTACAGCATGCAATTCTTGGGTAAAAACCAATATGTTCTTTATAGTAGTCTATATGAGTTATATCGTCAAAATTGATTATTGCTCACATCTTGTGTGCTTTCATAAATTCGTCATATTTTGTATTGTTTGAAGTGAACATAACATTTTTTCAAGTGATTCATATAAGTTCACTCATAACTAATTCTCACATAGAACTACAATCAGCTCAGCTTCATAATTGGCTTAATGCTTTAATTATAGTAGGATTTGGACATGCTTTTACAGCATAGTAATTTTGAAATCAATCAACCCATGAGAATGCTTCTTTAAACTCTTTAAAATTGTCTAGTATAGCTTTTTCATCATAGATAACAAAAGGTGTAGAATAAATTTTTGCAATTTCTTTTACTTTTTTTAAAGTAAGAGGTGTTGTTTTTGCAGTCATGGATATTTATATTAAGTAAATAAAATATTTTCTTTTAAATAAATCTTCTTATTTCTCATCATACTTTGTTGTACTTGTCTAGAAATCAAATTGTAGTATGGATAGCATTATTACTTAACCATTCCTCGTAATACTCACAAAATACTTTTAAATCAATTTTTTCTTTTGATTTAAGATTTTCTCATAAATGGTTTTGCAATATCCTAAGAGATCATAGTTTTCATGGTTTATTTTCTATAATATAGATTTCTCATGTTTTTAATTTGATTTCAACAGAATAATTTTTAATTGGGTCAAGAGTATCAAGTAATTCATTAAAATTCATATAAAAAATGGTTATAAAATAATTAATGCTAGTAATTATTATCTTTAATAAAATCTAAAAATTCTTTTTTTTCTTTTTTATCCATTTTACACATTGGGAGTCTAAATTCCTCTTTAATTATTCATTTGCTTGCTAGATATGTTTTTATAGGAATTGGGTTTGTTTGTATAAATATCATCTTAAATAACTCTGAATGTTTTTCTTTTTTTTCTTTTGCTTCTTTATCTCAAGTTAAGCATAAATCTACATATTTTTTAATTTTCTTTGGAAATCAATTGCTAGCAACTGATATAATTCAATGTCATCATAATTTTATTAAATCATAAGTTAAAGAATCATCTCAACAAAGAACTGTAAAATAATCGGGAGTTTTTTCTATTACTTCTTTCATTTGATTTAAATCAGAGCTTGCTTCTTTTACTCAGATAACATTTGGACACTCATCAATAATTTTTAATAAAGTATCAGTTTCTAGATTAACTCAAGTTCTTCATTTTATATTGTATATAAAAACTGGTCTTTTTGTAGCCTTTGCAAGTGTGCTAAAGTGTAGATATAAACCTGTTTGTGTTGGTTTATTGTAATATGGATTTACAAGCAAATATGCATCAATTCAAGCTATTTTATCGTATTTTTCTATATTTTTTAATGATTTTTTTGTACTATAAGTTCATACATTAACCATGATTTTTGCTTTTTTATTTACTTTATCTATTGCATATTCAACTAGTTTTACTCATTCATATTGTGTTAAAGTAGGGTTCTCTCATGTAGTTCATAATAGTAGTATTCAATCTACTCATCATTCTATTTGTTGCTTTAAAACTCATTTTAGTGCAATATAATCTATATCATTATCAATTCAATTTCCTTCTAAAAATGGGGTGATTAAGGCTGTCCATAATCATGAAAAGTTTTGGGTGTTCATAAATAATTATTTAAAATATAAATGTTAAACAATATCTTTAACAAAATCTCATATCTCAAAATATCATGTTTTATCTTTTAGCCATTCAGCACAAACTACTGATCAAAGAGCAAATCATTCTCTTGTCCTTGCTGTATGTTCTATTTTGATCGTATCAAATACTGAATCAAAGTATACACTGTGAGTTCAAGGTATACTTCATCATCTTGTTGATGAAAAATGTAATTCTTCAGGTTTTATAGGTCTATGTGATAACTCCTCGGTTACTAGAGTTTCTTTTCTATCAATGTTTTTCAGTATTATCTCAGCAGTTGTTATAGCTGTTCCTGATGGAGAATCAGCTTTTTTATTGTGGTGAAATTCGTGTCAAAATACATCGTAATCATTAAATTTATTCATTATAATTGAAGCATTTTCAATCATTTTCCAAAATAAATGTACTCAAACAGAGAAATTACTACTCCAAAGTAATGCACTACTTGTGTGTTTTCGAAAAATAGGTTTTATATCTTCAACTTTATCATACCATCAAGTTGTAGCCATAACTACTTTCATATTATTTTCAGCATAAAAATTCATGTTTTCTATTGCCGCTGTAGGAACTGAAAATTCTATTATTACATCAAAATGTGTATTTTTTAAATCTTGAATTGAATTTCATTTTACTGGATCTATTATTATAGAGACTTCATGTCATCTTTTTATTGCATATTCTTCAACATATTTTCACATACGACCATATCAAACAATTGCAATTTTCATAAAGCACATTTTAAGTAATATATAAGAAGATAATACAAAAAAAGAAAAAAGTTTCAAGCTTTTTTCTTTTTTTGTATTAGTTTGTTTCTAATTAGGACATTTGTGTATTCATGATTGTCAATTTCAGATAATATATACATCTCATCATACAGAAACTAGTCATTGATGACATGGGTCTTCTTTTGTTTCAAAAAACTGGTCATAAGTCTCATCATTTTAAAGCCGCAGTTACACGATCTAATACTATACTTGAAGTATTTCAACATTTATTATTTACTGGCAGATGTCAGTATCATTGAGGATATTCTGATATTTTCATAATGTAAATTAATTAAAAATTAAAATCACAAATTAATAATATATATAATACATATTATGTCAAATAAAAAAGAGTTAATTTTTGAAATTAACTCTTTTTTGAAGAAATATAAATTATGCTGATGTAGTTTCATCAGTTGTTTCTGTAGTTACTTCAGCAACAGTAGGTGTTTCTGCAGCTGGAGCTTCAACATTTTGTTCTGGAGTCTCAACTACTTCTGGAGTATCAACAGTAGGATTAGTTGCTGTAGGCATATTCATTTTTAGACTTGGTTGTTCATTTTCTACTGGAGCAGTTTCTACTACTTTAGATTCTTCACTTACTTCTTCAATAGGAAAAGTAGGTTCATTAGGATTAATATCTTCACAATCAGTATATTTAGGATCTCATCCAAATATTTTTTTAAGGAAATCAAACATTTTTTAAGTGTTATAAAATAAAATGTAATTGTATTATATGATATATTTTAAAATTAATCAATTTATTTAGTAAGAAATATTGACTTTTTTTAATGCATCCTTTAATCTAGTTACATTTTCTGGTTTTAATGAATCGTAACAAGCACTATATCTGATAAATTGTTCATTTTTTCAATCAACAGCACTTCATACAAAAGGTACTCATACTAGTCAAATAGCATTTATCATTGCATTATTAAATTCCTCTGAAGTATTAATCTCTAGTCAATTTAATTTTTTTGGACACATAAATAACATAAAAAATCATGCATCACTAGGACAAGCAAGTTTTAATCCTGCACTTTCAAATATAGGGATTAATACATCCATTCTATTCATGTACATTTTTTCTATCTTTTTATTATCTTCACTGCTTTCAGCAGTATCAAGGTATCTATTTAATCAAACAGCAGCTGGTCAGAATACTCAAGAATCTGTGTTTCATTTTATTTTTGTTATTTCATCAATAAAATCGTTTGATCAAACTATTACTCATAGTCTCCATCCACATGCTGAGTAAGTTTTAGAAATAGAAAATAATTCAGCCCACTCTAATTCTGGATATTTTACAGCTACTGAAGTTAAACTAACATGATTTTTATGTACTACAGCAGTGTAAGCACCATCATTAACTAACCTGATTTTATTTTTAATACAAAAATCAATTATTTCTTTCCATTCTTCTTCACTTGCTCAAACAGGACATGGATTTCAAGGTTTAACTGTTAAAATCATTCTTGGAAGCCTTCAATCAGGCATATTTGATACTTTTAATTTAAAGTTTTCGTATGAATAAATTGGCCATATAAATGATTCTTCTCAGATATATTCACACCATGTAGCCATAACATCATATGCAGGAGCATTTTTCATATATCAAGTATTTGAAACTGGTGAATCATTTCTATTTGCTCAGGTAGCAATTGGGAGTAATCAAAGGATAGGTTTTTCTCATGGGATAAGCAAAGTTTTAATATGAGAATAATTCTCAATATCAATTTTAGTATTTAATTTAACTAGTTTATTATTTAATCAATCGGGACTTCAGTTATCCCAATAATTATGATTTTTATTTACATCTCTAAGTACTTCTTCTGCAACAAGTTTTCTTAGTAACTCTGGAGGATTAGTATCTGGTTCTCAAACTGCAATATTGATACTAGATCATACTCAATTTTTTGCTTCATATTCTCTAACTAATCTTTTAATTCTTTGAAAAAGATTTTCTCAAGACTCTGGTAAGTATCTCATAATGTGTGTGTTAAAAAATAATATTTTTTAGTATATTAAAAAATTATTTATCTCAAAATTTATTTAGTTTTTTGTTAATTATCTTGTTTTTATATTATTTGGAAGCATCTTTGCAATTCCAACTCTTACTGCTCAAGCAGTTACTTCAAGTCAAGCTCATCTAGATTTAATTACATGAGGAAGTGGAGATTTTAGTATGCCAGTTTCTACTAATGCAAGATTTGAAGTTCATTCTAAAGTTCATAAATCAGAATTTTTAGGTATGCTTTTAATTCATACTTTTAGAGTTACTTTTTTTCAAGTACAATTCATTTCTCAAACATAACGAAGAACTTCTCCTTGTTCGTTTGCTGATAGTACTTTTTTATTAAATAACTCATCTTCTCTTTTTATGGATTTTAAAAATTCTTCTCATTCAAATTTAGAATATTTTTCGCTGATTAGTGGTTTAATTTCTACATCTTTCATCTCAACATTGTATCATGCATATCTTGCTAAGATAATTAATTTTCTTGCGACATCAACTCAATTTAAATCATCCCATGGATTTGGTTCTGTGTATCATTTTTCTTTAGCTTCTCTAACAATAACAGAAAATGGTTTCTCAAGTTTTTCAAGTTCAGACATTATGTAACCTAATGTTCAGGAAAACATTCACTCTATTTTTTCTATTTTATCTACAATCCTATCAACCCTTTCATCTACAAAGTTTAATACTCATGCTCATCACATAACAGTTGTATTTGTATCATATCTTCCATTGTAAGCAGTTAAATATTTAAAATCTGACATTGAATAAAGAGAAATAGGATTTTTATTGGCTGTAACAAGGAAATTTTGTGTATCACTAATCAATTTTTTATGAAATTTTAGTAATTCATCCTTCCCTGCTGTAACATCTGCAAAAACAACTTCTCAGTTTAATCATTGTTTATTTACTACTTCAAGAAGATCAGTTAATTTATTAATTTTTGTTCAAAATGTATCAAATACTTTATTTGCTTCATCTTTAGATTTTGATACTTTTTCTAATAATTCAATACTAATTCATCTCGAATCAAATATATACTTTTTTGAATTAGCAATTCAAACTATTTGAGAAGGATTTGCATGATTTTTTGTCGAGTCATTTTTATATATTTGTCTAACCAATTCTCTTCAAACATTTCATGATGCTCAAAGTATAAATATCTTTTGTATCATAGTTTGTTTAGTTAAGTAATATATTAAAAAATGTCATTACAATAGTAATTATAGTAATTTATCTTTTCTTATCAATAATTATTTTAAGTATTTCAACTGCATTTAGTGCAGCTCATCTAAGTAATTGATCTCATGATACAAATAATTCTATTCAATGGTCTCAAAATACTATATTTTTTCTAATTCTACCTACTTCTACATCGTATTTTCACATTGCATTCATTGGCATTGGGTATATGTTATGTTCTATATCATCAACCAATTTTACTCAAGGTGAGTTTTTCAATAGTTTTTTGATATCATCTATATCTACTTCTCTATCAGTTTTTAAAACGATACTTTCACTATGTGCTCTGAGTGTTGGTATTCTTACTGCAGTACAACTAATCTTGATACTATCATCTCAGAAAATCTTGTGAGTTTCCCATGTTACTTTCATTTCCTCTTTTGTATATCAATTATCTTGAAACTTATCAATATGTGGAATTAAGTTAAATGCTATATCGTGAGCAAAAACTTTTGATTCTCTTTTTTCATTATTTAGATATTTTTTAGTATTTTCAATTAATTCTTCCATACCTTTTGCTCCAGCTCAACTTGTAGCTTGGTAAGTTGAAACTATCATCTTTTTTAAACCATATTTTTTATAAATTGGATATACTGCTACTCATAGAATTGCTGTAGTACAATTTGGATTTGCAATTATCATAGCATTTCAAATAGCTTCAGGATTAATTTGTGGCACAATTAAAGGAACATCTTTATCATATCTAAATGCTGATGAGTTATCAATAACTACTACTCATTTTTTATTGGCAATTGGGGCGAATAATTTTGAATTATCTCACCCAGCTGAAAAAAGTGCATAGTCAAGTCAATCAAAAAATTCTTCATTTACTTCTTCTATAATCAATTCTCAAAATTGTGTTTTAAGTTTATTTCATGCTGAACGAGCAGATGCTCAAAGTTTAAGTTTATTAATAGGTATTTTTAAATCATACAGACAATTTATCATTTCAATTCATACAGCTCAAGTAGCTCAAACTATTCAAATATTGTACATAATTATTAAAGTTATGATATAAATGTAATATTAACTATATTATTGTCAAAAAATGTTTTTGTGTAGTTTTTTTAATAATTCTGATTTATTATCGTTAAAAATAAATATAGTAAGAGATTTTCAATATGCTCATGAGGTGACCATAATTATTTCTTCATCCAATTTTCACAGTATATAATAATTGTCTATTGTGTCTCATACGATAGAAATCTTTGTAACATTTTCATATATATTTACTTTAAAATTTTCATTGAAGTTTATAAGTTTTTCTTTTAATTCTTTAGTAAATAATTTAGATTTTAATGATATACTGAATGAAGTTTCAGTTGTAGCTAGTGCA
The DNA here is from genome assembly GCA_010119095.1 of Candidatus Altimarinota bacterium. Classification (GTDB taxonomy): domain Bacteria; phylum Patescibacteriota; class Gracilibacteria; order BD1-5; family UBA6164; genus Altimarinus. The sequence goes on along the minus strand of SAAG01000003.1, from coordinate 43,894 downwards.
TCAAGACTAATTTTCGCATCATTTAGTATTTTAACAACTTGATATACATATCAATATCATCAAATCATTGTAGGATCAACAAAATTTAATAGAATTTGTTCATTATCAATATTTATTCATTTAATTCATTTATCTATTTTATTACATATTTTGGTTCATTTAAAATCTGGGTTAAAAGTGTTTTTTATATAAACTGGGATAAATTTTTCTTGTGCTGGTGATATAGTTTTAGGATGTAGTACTTTTGCTCATACTAATGCAAATTCTGCACAAACTCAGTAATCTAATTCTTCCCACAATATAGGTTTTTCTACTATTCTTGGGTCTGCTGACATTATTCAATCTACATCTGTCCATATTTCAATAGCTTCAGCTTTTAAAAATCTTCAAACTAATGATCATACATAGTCACTTCATCATCTATCAAACAAATAAGTATCATTATTTTCATCTCATCATCCAAATCATGTAATTACAGGGATTTCATTGTCTAAATTTTTTTCTGACAACCATTGATTTATTACTTTTTCAGATTTGTCATAATCACATTCAGAAATTAAATATGATCAATCACACATAATTAAATCTCTTGATAAATAATTATTAGATTTAACTCACAATGAATTTATAGCAGATGAAACAATTATTGATGATAAAATTTCTCAGTAATATAGTATTTTAGCTTTGTTTTGATCTGATACTTCTTTTAATATTATTAATCATTTAATTATATTATTTAGATTTATTAACTCATTTTCTAATTTTTTATAAAAGATTGAGTTTTTATCTGGATTTATGTCAAGAATAGTATCTATGTGTTTTATATATAAACTATAATAAATTTCACTTACTTTAGTTTGATCTCATAAAATTATTTGTTCACATAAATCAATAAGTGTATTTGTAACTTTTGTCATTGCAGAAACAATTACAACAACATTGTCATTGTTTTTTGTATTAACAACAATTTGAGCAGTTTTTTTTATCATCTCAGAGCTTCATACTGATGTTCCTCAAAATTTAAGAACTTTCATATTTATATGTTAGAAATTATTGGAATTATTCTAGTATATAATAAAATATAAAAAATCAAACTTTTTCTATTTTAAAGCAACAAAAAAGTATTAGACCTCTAATACTTTTTTGTTTTTGTATGATGATAAATTTAGACATTAACTACTCTGGAGTAATTATAATCATCTGAAGCTCAACTTCATAGTCAAAATGGTTGTAACATTACTTTTATTTTATTTTGTAAATCATTTCTATCTTTTGCATTTACTTTAGTTATTGTTTCAGTTGTTAATTTAGGTAATTTGATTCACTTTCACTCTAATATACCTTTTAATTTCATTCATACTTCTTTAGTTACTAGTTCTAATGGATTATCAATTATTGTTTCAATTCATTTATTCCATCATTTTAAATCTCTTTTAAATTCTTTAATTGTTGGAGCATTTTTTAAAATCTTGTTTATTCATCATCTATATATTGATTGATTATCTAAAATATCTTTTGAAATTAATAATCAATCTATTTTTGATTTAAACAGTTCTTGTTGTTTTTCAATTGTATCAATTTTTTTTGCTTCTGGAATAGATTCTAAAGCTAATTGTGTATTATATTGTTTTCTCATATTTATTTCAATTATAAATTAAATTTATTTTTGTTTTATTATTTTCATAAAGTTAGAGTTCAATTTCTTGTTCTATCTATTGCACGAGTAATAACATATGCTCATTCTCATCTAGTTATATGTTGATATGGTTGATAATAATTTTCTCAAAACTTATCTTTCCATGTATTAGTTTTATCAAAAATTGTATTAGCTTTTTTATTGTCTTCATTTTCTAGATCTCTGTATGTTATTGACACAGATGTATTTTTATTGAATACTAAGTATTTATATACTTTATCTAAAAAATCTTTTCTTGTTATAGAATTAAATGAACTTACATTTTCTTTTTCTATAGATTCAATATTTGCATCTATTACTGCAATTATATTTTTATCTACTGTATCTTTTTTAATAGCTTTCAATGAATCTTTTATCCATGTAACTGCTTCTTTCTCAGTCATTGTTCTTTTTTCTAAGAAGTATCATTGTTTTAATTCAGATGTAGCAATATTATTTTCAAGTAATGTAATAATCTCATCGTAATATGCATAACTTTCAGTTAATCATTTAGGGGCATCAGATTTAATACTAAGTGTAATTAAGTCCTTCTTTTCATTAAATGAGTAAAGTTTTATTTTTGCTTGATCATCAAATACTTTATAATTAAATACTACTATTCATCATACTGTATCATTATATGAAATTATTTTATTTTTTACATAGTCTTTTTCAAGACATTCCTTTTTCATAATGTTTTTTAAATCTTTTGAATTTCAGCTTTTTATACATAATTTTGCATTTCATTCTGCTTTTAAATCAAATGTTCAATTATATTTTAGATTAATTAATCTACTTCACTTGTCATCTTTTAGCATTATTGCTCACTCATTTGTGTTTCAAATAATTACTTTTGATTTTGCTAAAACAATAGCAGATTTTGGATTAATATCTTTTCAACTATCAAATATTTTTAATGAAACAGACTTAATTGTTTTTGATCACATTTTTACATATAGTGTAGTATTTCAAGTTTTTTTACCTGTTAGAGTAATGTCTCTTTTTCAATTACTAAAATTATAGAATTTCTTAGGAAATACTTCAACAACTCAAGTATCAACTGTAAAACTTATTGGATAAGGAGTATTTCATTTATATCATTTTCATTTCTTATCTTTTATAGTCAATCAGATTTTTTTACTTGTTCAAACTCATACATTTGTTCAAATATCATCAAATTGTATTTCAATATCATATTTTTTCTTAAACTCATTTATTTCTCTTTCTTCTATTTCTTCTCTTGTTAACATTCAATTTCTACTAATTGTTTCGACTTTTTGAGTTCATGAAGCAACTTCTGTTTTTACAGAATTATCTTTATCTTTTATTGCTAAATATTTATTATAATCAATTTTTGTTTGTGCTCTAGTTTTTGGTCAAAAATATCATGCTCAATCATCACTTTTACTTGCTATAATTTTTTTATCTAACTGATATTTAATTATATCATTAATTACTGAATTATAATTTCAATCAATTTTTCATTTGTAGTATCATAAAGCCTTATATATTTTTTGTACTTCAACTATATCATCAAATGAAGAGTCTATATAAATAGTAGAATTAAATATATTGCTAGCATTTCATGCTGATACTGTTGAATTAGTAGTTGTTTTTGCTTTTACAGTAACTTCTTTAATTACAATATTATTTAATATAGCTCATGAAGTTTCTAAAAATGATAACGGATCAACAGTTATATTTTGTAGTTCATTAAAACATTTTCATTCATTGACTATGTCATTATATGAATATGGACAAGTATCATAACTATAATATGCAGGAGAACTTTTTGTTTGTAAATCTATTTGAAAATGCAAATGGTTTCAAGTAGAATTTCATGTACTTCAAACTTCTCATATTTTTTCTCATGCACTAACTTTTTCTCATTCTTTAACACTTATTTTTGATAAATGTGCATAATTTGAAACTATTTTCTTTCAATTTATTTCATGTTTAATGCTTATTAAGTTTCAAAATTCTAATTTATTTTTTGCAATTATAATTTCTCAATCAGCCATAGCATAAACAGGAGTTCATTCTGAAGTAGCTATATCTACTCACATATGTCATCAGTTTCATACATCCCATCAATATGTGTAGCTAGCTCACCATAAAACACTATACCTTCTTGTATAATCGTTATATCAGTCGCTCTGTTCTGAATATTTTTTATAATCATTTGTTTTTAATATCTTTAAGTTTTCTTTACATGAACCATCTAAATCAGTGAAATTTTCATATCTACACTCTAATTTAGATACCTGTTGTAAAGGATATACGACTTTAGGACTCTCAGACCTAGTTATTTCTGGTGGTAGTACAATGAGTAGTATCATAAATATACCAACAGTTTTTTTTATTTTTGCTCTCATATATTATTTTTAGAAATAATTTTTATTTAAATGTTTTTTGTATATAATTAGTTTTAATAAACTATATTATATATATTGACAGATAAACTAATTTGTGTGTAATTAATTATTTCTAAATAAATTATGCAACATATTTTGTGTAATGTCAAATATTTGGTGATTTTTAATAAAAATATACAAATGTCAAGTATATATTTATTAATATGATGAAATAAAAGCCACTAAATTAACAAAATATTATTAATTGTTACAATATAATTTTTATGTATATATTTAAAACAGAAATCTTTTGAATAACAATAGCCCCAAGTTATTATTGATTAATGTATGCTATTTGATTTTTAACAGCTTATATAATTATTAAAAAATGACTTAAAATCAGTACTAAAAAAATGGATGACTTATTGATATATAGTTTTTTGTGAGTTCTCTTATGATGAAGAATTGCATATATATTATTTTATGATTTGACTTATTATTTAAATAATCCATGAAGTTTAATTAAAGTATGGGAATGATGAATGAGTTTTCATTGATGAGTTATATGAGTTATACTTGCAATGTATTTTTTTAGTAAAAAATATAAAGTTTGATTTTTAAAGCTTGCTGATTATCTATGTTATGCATTACCAATTTGATTATTTTTTTGAAGAATATGAAATTATTTAAATAAAGAATTATTGTGATTTAGTAATTATAACTGACCATTTGCTATATATATTAATTCTGTATGATATTTTCCATCGCCATTATTAGAGGCTTTTTTAGAATGAATTGTATTGTTTTGAATTCTTCATTATGCTAAAAAAATCAAAGAAAATAATAATAAAATTTTTAGTTTTAAATTACATAAAAAGTGGTATAATGTGTTTATACCTAAGTATGACGGACAAATTGCAGCACTATTCTTAATATTTTATTCTATATTTAGAATTATTGTAGAAATCTTTTTTAGAGTACCTGATACTCAAATTTGATATATATTTTGATTTCTAACTATGTGAGAAATATTAACTTTTCCTATGTTAATATCTTGAATATATTATTTTATTAAGTTAAGTAAGTAAATATGACTGTTTCAAATATATTTATAATTATTTCTGCAATTGTTACTGCTTTAGCAACTTTTGTTACTTGAATTAATGATTTTTGAATAAATAACAATTTTTTGTGAGAGTCTATGTATCATTTATTTTTTATGCAATTTTTTCTATATCAATTTATTCATGCATGAATCCTACATTTTATTTTTAATGCAATTTTTATTTATATATTTTGAAATTGATTAGAAGATATTATGTGAAAAACAAAATATATAATTTTCTTTGTTTTTAATACTTTTTTCGTTTGAATAGCACTACTTTTTTTAACAAAGGAAAATACAGTTTGAATTAGTTGATTTTGTATGGCCATTTTAACTTATTTTACATTGGAGTTATTCACTAAAAAGAATCCTGAATACAAATGATGAGTTACAGCAATTATAGTGAATATAATAATATGATTTTACCCTTGAATTAGTTTAATTGGACATTTGTTTTGAGCAGTTTCTTGAGTAGTATTTTTTCTATTTAATAAAAACAAGAAAACTAATTAATTATTTCCCATTTTTCTATTTCTCAATCAATAATCTTAAATATAGAATTACTTTCTATATTTTTTTCTTTTAATAGTTCTCTATACTTACAATTATCTCTTAGTTCTAATTTACTAAGTAAATGACTAAATTCATAGTCTAATTGTCATTTTGTAACACTAATAATTCAAGCTAAATCTATTTTATTTATTTTTGAAAGAGTAAAATTGTATCCCCTACTTTTAGCTTCTAAATATATCTGATACAAAAAAGCATCGATTGATTTTATTTGATCAAAAGAAGCTTTAAATCTGTTTAATTGGGGATGATTTTTATATCATTTTGTATTTCATAGTAATACATTTTTAGCTAGTAGTCCTTCTCTCCAACAAGCAACTAGTCATTTTGAATCTAAGTACTTTGGATGAATTGACCATAATCTCATATATAATAATATTAATTATTATTTTCATTTTCCAGCTCTTTATCTTCTTCAATTTTTTGCATTCTTATTTTTAATTCGTCCCATACTTCTTTAGGTATAGGTTTTGCAATCTTCACTTCAGGATATTTCTTTGCTGCTAGAAATTGTCATCTGCTTGAGTTTTTTATTACCAATTCTTCACCAGACTCTGAATCAATTAATAATCACTTTTCTTTTACAATTACTTCAAGAATCTCATCTTTCTCAGACTTAATCTTCCCTATCCGTTTTACTTCTGGATATTCTGAACTGGCTAAAAATGGACCAAATCTACCTGTTTTTACAACTATAGTTCAACCTTCAGGACATGGTTTTCATTCGTATTTTGCTTTCAGTGCTTCTAATCCTGGATTATCATTTTCTGTTCTTTCAATAAATTTACATTCTGGATATCAACTACAACCAATAAATTTTCAAGTTTTACTATACTTATATAATAAGTCTTTTCCACATTCTGGACAAGCTCTTCAAACCATTTCTATCACTTTTTCAGCATTTTCTCATGCATTTTCTAAGTCTTTTTTAAGACTTCAATCCCAAAATCTTGATAGCATAGTTTGATATTTCTCAACTCACTCAGCTACTTTATCAAAATCTTCTTCAACTTGTGAAGTGAATTTATAATCCATCATTCTTTCAAAGTATTTTCATAAGAAATCTGTTGTAGTAAAAGCAATTTCAGTTGGTTTTAAGTATTTTTTTTCAAATTTTTCGATATAACCTCTATCAATAATTGTAGAAATTGTCGGTGCATATGTAGATGGTCTTCCTATTCATTCTCATTCCATTTTTTTAACAAGAGATGCTTCTGTATAACGAGCTGGTGGACGAGAGAATGTCTGATTTGCAATTAATTCATCACAATTAACTTTTTCTCATATATTGATTTTTGGTAATTTTGAAACTTCTTCTTCATCAGTGTTTTCATCATCATTTCACTCAATATACAACTTCATAAATCAATCAAATTTGATAACTTCTCCTTTTGTAATCCAATTTGTATTTGAATTAATTACTGGTGAAAAATCCATTGTAGTTATTTCTATTTGAGCATCTTCCATTTGACTTGCTATTGTTCTCTTCCAAATTAGTTCATATAATTTATATTCTTGAGCATCAAGAGTATTTTTTAGGCTTTCAGGTGTTTTTGTTAAATCAACAGGTCTGATAGCTTCATGTGCTTCTTGAGCTGATGCTTGTTTAGTTTTAAATTGTCTTTCTTTGTGGTATTCCTTTCAATATAGTTTTTCTATAACTTCTTTTGCTGAATCAATTGCAAATTTAGATAGGTTTACACTATCAGTTCTCATGTATGTAATTAATCATTGTCTTTCTCATCATCATAAATCAACTCATTCATATAGTTTTTGAGCTATCATCATAGTTTGTTTCACTCCATATCAGAATTTACGACTTGCTTCTTGTTGGATAGTAGAAGTAGTAAATGGAGCTCAAGGACTTCTTTTACTATCTTTTTTAACAGTATCATTTAGTATAAATTCTAAATCAACCTTTGAATTTAAAACAGTATAATCGTTTTTATCTTTTGTTTGTTTAACTGAATCAAGATTTTGTTGTAATGTTAAAAGAAGCTTATCTACATCTTCACGAGAATTAAGTATCTTTGATTTTCATCAAACTTTTTCTAAGATAGATTTAAATTTAAAGCTATTATAATCAAGATTAGCAATCAATTTCCATGATTCTTTTGGTTTAAATTCTAGTATTTCTCTCTCTCTTTCTACTATCATCTTAACTGCAACTGACTGTACCCTTCAAGCTGAAAGTCATTTTCTTATCTTTTTCCAAAGAACAGGACTAACTTTGTATCAAACAAGTCTATCAAGTATCCTTCTTGCTTGTTGTGCATCAACTAGATTTACATCTATATTTCTTGGTTTTTTTATGCTTTCTTCAATTGCTTTTTTTGTGATTTCATGAAATACTATTCTTTTAACTTTTGTAGGATCTAAATTTAAAACATTACAAAGATGCCAACCGATTGCTTCTCATTCCCTATCCTCATCGGTTGCTATCCAAACTTCATTTGATTTTGAAGCTAAGCTTTTTAGTGAATCAACTGTTTTAACTTTTTCTTTAGATATTTGGTACTTTGGTGTAAAATCATGTTCTATATCTACTCATAGCTCTTTTTCGGGAAGATCTCTAATATGTCACATAGAAGCTACTACTTTATAGTCAGCTCATAGAAATTTTTCGATTGTTTTTCATTTTGCTGGGGATTCTACTATTACTAGATTTTTTGACATTTTATATTTTTTGAATTAGTAAATATATTTTTAAAGTGTATTATTTTATTATTTTTAGTCAAAAAAAAATTAGAAAAACTAAAATTTCTAATTTTATCTTCAATGAGTTTTACAATGATAACACTCACATTGGGAAGGATAATCTGTTGTTTTATAAATATTACACAATCAAGTTTCTAAATTTATTTCAGGACAATATCATTCTTCACTCACTTCTTTTGTTTCTGGATGATAAGGACAACATAAAATAGCATTTATTCTAGTATTATTTTCTCAAATAGTTGTATTAATACAATTTTCACAGCTTCAGTCACACATATTTACAGCTTTTTCCCATGATAAATCGGTTGAAGATTCATCTATTTCATCTTTAAGCAATCATAATCATTCTTTTTCAAGTATTTTATTCCATTTTTCTATCTCCCCTTTTTTTTCTTTATTATTCATATTATTGTATTAAAAAATCCCTTTTTATATTAAGGGATTATAATTATTATTTTAATTAATTAATAGTAAATATCAATTACATTTTTTACTAGATTTCTATTATCATATGGAAACTTGTGATTTTCAAGGTATCTAATTATAGCATAAAATATACTCCAAACATTATCTTCTTCGTAAAAAAATGCATTTCATTCACTTTTTACTGGATTAAACTCATTTAGAATATTATTTAAGTAATTATTCTTAGATACAATAGGAACTATTCATTTTTTTAGATAATCTCATAATTTTCACATACAGTTATCACAAACAATAAAATCTACTCAAAATAAGGTATTATCCGCAATATTATCCATATAGACCATTGAGTTGTATTGTCAAAATTCTTCTTTTGATAATACTATTAAATCAATAGGTAATACAGATAATCATTTTAATAAATCAGATAATATCTCTTTGTTATCCATTACTATAACTCATAGAATTTTATTTTTCTTAAGCAGTTTGTATTTACTTTTTATACTTTCTGCTTGTCTTTTCTTTTCATTTAGTATTTCTGTTAATCACATATATATGGAGATTAAAGTAATAGAGTTTTAGATTATGTAAAATACTTATTAAATCTATAAATAAATTTTAACATACTTGAAATAAATAAACAAAAAAAATCATTTGACAAAAACAATATATATAAATTAATAAAAAACTTGTTTTTTTTAGTATTTTATTATTATATATATAATTAATTAATTACCATATTATGAAGTTTATTAAATACTTATTCTTTATATTATTTATATCTACTTATAATTTTGTATTTTCTGCAAATATACCTGTCGAAAATCTATTTTCTGATATAGAAAAAGATTATAAATACTATAATCAATTACAAGAATTATCTAATAGACAAGCAATATATCCTGATTCTGATTGAAATTTTAATCCTTATAGTTTATTATCAAGAGATGAATTTGTTTGAATAACTATGGAAGTTTTATGTAAAAAGTGTACTAAACCTAATACTTCAATGGATATCATAAGCAAGTATGGTGAAAGTTACCCTTATTTTGATGTCACTAGTTCTAACAATTTTTCATATTGTATTGCTTTATCTGAGGATAATAATTATGTTGATTCATATTCAGTATGACATAAATGTGATAATTTAACTTATAATGCTCTGAAAACTCCTTTTTGTCCAAATAATTATATATCTCTCGAAGAAGCAATTTCCGTTATTTTAAGAAACTCAAATATCTATTCAAAGGAAGAAAATAATAGTATTATAGAAAAAATAAATGATTGAGAAATCACTGAGAGTTTAGCAAATGATTTTTCTGCTAAAAATACTGATTGAACTGCAAATCAATATTATTGATATATAAAGAAAGCTCTAGAATATGAAATAGTTGAGTATGATAATTTATGAAATCAAAAAATATATAAGTTATTGGAATTAACTGACTGAAATATATATCCTAAAAAACTTATAACAAAAGAAGATTTTTTAAAAATGGCTTATATTTCGTTAAAAACAAATAGTTGCAACAATGTTCAAACTAACAATTTGGCTTTAAAAATCGAGATTATAGACAGTACATGTAATTCATATGATTCTAATTGTAGTTTAGCTTTAATTACTCAAGATCAATCACTATTTGATTTTAAGTGATTTTCAACATGATCTTGCAGTGAATGAATTGATGAAATTAATGGCTATATATGGAAATTTTATAATCAATTAACATGAGAAGAGATAATTAAGTATTGAAAATATATAAATGATTTTACATTTTTAAATGAATGAAATCGGTACATATATCTTTCAGTTGTTGATAAATGTAATAATTCAGGAGAGGTTTATAATTCATTATATTTTTCTAATAATGGAATATCAAATAAATTGTCAGTATCAATTGATTTAAATACAATTTCATGATTTACTCCTCTTCCTATATCATTTTACTCAATTGTATGATGATGAAATTGAAGTTATACATATGTATGGAATTTTTGAAATAATGAAAAATGAAATTGAAAAAATATTGATTATATATATAACGAATCATGAATATATAATGTCTCATTAACAGTTACTGATTCTGATTGAAATATTTGAAGTGCTAGTCTTTTAGTGAAATCCTCTATTTGATGAAATTGCGAAAATCAGGATAGTGATGTTGATTGAATTAATGATTGCAATGATTTATGTCCTTTAGTATATTGAAAAGCTAGTAATAGTTGATGTCCTGTTTTAACTCCATGTAATAATGATTGTAGTTGTCCATCTTGAAAGGTTTGCAATACAACAAATGAAAGTATTTGCTGAATTAGTTGAGTTTGTGAATTAGATGAATCATATAACGATAATGAAGTTAATAATTTAACAAATAACTGCTTAGAAAAGAAAAGTCAAAATAAAATCTATTGAAATGTTATATGTAATACATGTCCTTGTCTGAATTTCATCGACTTTTATTCTACAATAAGAAAATGCGATTATGTCTTCCCTGCTATTACCTCAAGCTGAAATACAGATATTTTCTCAGCATGAGATTCTTTTGAAGTATATTAATTTTTAATTAGTCTATATGAGCCAAATTGAAGTAAAAAAATTTTCTAAGTTTTTTTTAACAAAAAAGTTTATAAAAAAAATAGTTGCATACTTATTATTAATACTGTTTTTTTATATACTTTTTGATTTTATATTTATTTTTTTCTTAACCTTTATTTTTGCATATTTATTTTCATCACTTGGTTTTTTTATAAAAAATAAAATTGATAATTTTATTGATGAAATAGTTTCAAAAAATAAACTTAGAAAAATATTAAAAAAAGTTATATCTATTAATGCTATAGTTTTAGTTGAATATATTATTTTAATAATAATGCTTGTTTTTACATTATCTAATGTATTACCTAAAATTGTTGATGAACTTGTTAGTTTACCTGAAAAAGTACCTTTTATAAAAAATGAGGTTGATAATGTGGTTACAAAATTACAAGATTTAATAGCATTTAATACTGAATTGTGATGAAGTATTACTGAAGTTGTTAATACACAAGATATAAATATAGTTTTCGATATATTTAATAAACTTAAAAGTGCATGAATTTTATTTATTAAAATATTGTTATCACTAATATTAAGTTATGTATTTATTGTGGATAGACATAAACTTAAAAAATATTTTTTATGAATTAAAAATTCTAATTTTTCTTTTTTCTATCATGAATACTCTGATTTTTTTGAAAGAATTGTAAAAAGTTTTTGACTGATATTTAAAGCTCAATCATTAATAGCATTAACAAATACTATATTAACTGCTATTTGAATGTATTTTATATGAATGATTTATAATAATTGAATGCTTTTTCCATATTTTATAACTTTAATTGTTATTGTTTTTGTTTGTTGATTTATTCCTGTTCTATGAACCTTTATTTCATCATTACCAATATTATTTATATGATATAATATGGGATGATTTTCAGTTATTATTGCAATTTTATTACTTATTTCAATTATTCATATGATTGAAGCTTATTATTTGAATCCAAAAATAGTATCATCTTTTTTAAATTTACCTGTATCACTTACTTTTGTCATTCTAATTGTATCAGAACATTTATTTGGTATGGCATGACTACTTATTTGAGTTAGTATGTTTTACTTTATTGAATGATTATTGAAAGATGCTGATAAGTGAATAGCTGAAATAAAATGAAAATAATAAAATTTAATTACTAACTAATTTTTATATGTACTCTAATGAATCTTTTGACAGAATTAAAAAAATTAAAAAACTTAAGGATGCTAATATAGTTCCTTATGCAAATCATTATCATTGAAAAACTAACATAGATAAAGTCATATCTAGCAAAAATATAAAAAATATTGAGGATTTACAAGAGAATTGTGCACTATGAGATTTTTCTATTGCTTGAAGGCTTATGAGTTATAAAAGTCATTGAAAGTTGGCATTTGCAAAATTAAAAGATAATTCTTGAATTATTCAGGTTTGTTTTATGAACGATAAAATTGTTTTTAATACTTGAAGAAAAATAGTTGAGAATATAGAAATTGCTTGAGAAAATAAAACAGCTTATAAGATAAGTGAAAAATTTTTGGATGTTTGAGATTATATATGAACAAAATGAGATTTATTTGTAACTAAACATTGAGAATTAACTTTATTTGTAAAAGAATTTCAAATATTAGCTAAAGCAATAAGACCATTACCTGAAAAATTTCATTGATTAACTGATGAAGAAACTATTTATAGACAGAGATATCTTGATTTAATAATGAATGACGATTCATTTAGTAGACTTAACCTAAGAAGTAAGTTTTTAAAAACTCTTAGAGATTTTTATGAAAAAAATGGATTTGTTGAGATAGAAACACCTATTTTGTGAAATTCAGCTTCTTGAGCAGCTGCAGCACCTTTTATAACTCACCATAATGACTTTAATGAAGATTTTTACCTTAGAATTAGTCCTGAAACAGCTTTAAAAAAAGCTACTGTTGGTAGATTTGAGAGAGTTGTTGAGTTTGCAAGAGATTTTAGAAATGAGTGATCAGACCCAAGTCATATGCAAGAATTTTCTGTTATCGAACATTATGCTGCTTGGTGGAATTTTGAAGATAATATGAAGTTTACAGAAGAAATGTTTGATTATATATTTGATAATATTTCTGAATTGAGTAGAGAAATAGAAGTTAAAGATAAACAAGGAGTTAAAAAGCTTGTTAATTTTAAAACTCCTTTTGCAAGAATTGATTATATTGATTGAGTTAAAAATGCATGTTGAATAGATGTATCAAAATATAAAGTTTGAGATGAGAAGATTTTAATATCTGAAATAAAAAAAGCATGAGTTGAATTTGATTGAATGGACAATATGCTTGTACCAACATTGATAGATTATTTATATAAAAAAGTATTGAGACCAAGTATCGTATGACCTGCATTTGTTTATAATTACCCTAAAGCGATGCAACCTCTTGCGAGGCAGAATGATGATAATCCAGAAATAGTAGAACAATTTCAATTACTTGTTAACTGATGGGAAATACTTAAGGCATACAGTGAATTAGTTGATCCAGAAGTTCAAAGAATGAATTTTTATGAACAAGCAAAAGCTAAGGAATTATGAGATAATGAAGCTACAAGTAGTGATGATGATTTTGTTTTTGCTATGGAATATTGAATGCCTCCTCAATCAGGTTGGTGAATGTGAATAGAAAGAATTTTATCTATTCTAACAAGTCAAGACAATTTAAGAGATGTTGTGTTATTCCCTTTAATGAAAAGTGAAAAAAAAGATTTAACAATATGAAAGTCTAAAAAAACAAAAATTGCAGTAGCAATTATAAATAAATGAGCTTGTAAAGAAAAATGGCAAGAACTAAATACAGTATGACATCTAAATGCTTCATTTTGAGCAAGGTTATGAAAAGAATTATTTCTACAAGATAAAATTAAAACACATGATTCTATTGAAATAAATTTAAATATTCAACATGCTATAAATATAAAAGAAACTAATTCAAATGAGGAAATCAAGAATTTAATAAAAGTATCAAAAGAAAAAAATTGAATTGAGTTATCTGAATTTACTAGAGAAATGCTTGAATCAACAAATGATGAAAAAGTTGCTTTAAATACTGCTGGTAAAAAATATAATGAAATTGAGTATCTAGGTGTTTTGGTTTTTTGAGATAAAAAAGTAATTGATGAGATTACCAAAGATTTCAATTTATACAAATAAAAAAAAGCGATTAATCGCTTTTTTTTATTTTACTTAATTAAACAATACTTCTTTTTCTTAAATATATAACTCAAAGTATCATTGATATAAATACAAGTAAGATACTTTCTGGTCATGTTTGAGGTAGTTTTTTACTTTCTCATGCAACAACTTCACCTGTAGAAAGCACTCAAGACATTGATTTTCATGCTAATCAATAATATTGATTATCTGTTGTTTCAGGATCTCAAGAATTTAGTTCAATATTTTCATTTATTAAATCTATGTCAACACTACTATCATTTATATTTACTGATAGATTTTGATCAGTTACAATAAATTTTAATTCTCAGTTTATTCATTCTTCTATATTTCTTCATAAACTATCTGTAAGGTATATAACAGTAATTTTATATTCTCACTTTGTTAGTTGTTTATCAAGTGTTAAGTTAAGTTTTTTATCGTTTTCTTCATCTATTACTGATTCTTTTACATCAACAACTTCTTTATTATTTTGAGTAATTTTAAATTCTCTTATAGTGTCTTCTTTTACTTCTAATGAAGAGTTAAATAGTAGTTCAAGGTTAATTGCATTTTTTACATTTACTTCTTCAAGTGAAAATTTTTCATTAGAAGATCATTTTGTATTAAATACACCTTCTTTTGAAAAAGCAGACTCTTGATTTGTTGTTTTATCTAGATATGCTATTACTACATAGTATGTTGTAGAAGGTTTTAATCATGTAATAGTTACTTTGTTATCGTCATAAGCATCTCAAAATGGTTTATAATTATCTCCTGATGTTTCAGAGTAATATACATAGTATCAAAGAGCATTATCTATTTTATTCCATGTTACATTAATTGAGTTACTTGTTGAATTTATTAGTGTAGGAGCTGAAATAATTCAATTATCAGAATAAGTTAAGTTTATTCATGTGAATACGAAACATAGTATTCAAATTAAAAATTTTTTCATAAAATTATTTTATTAAATAAAAATTTGTTTTTAGTTGTAATTTATTTAAGATATAAATAATTAACTATATATAATAATACTATATATTTATTATAATTACAAATATTTCATATGATAAGAAATAAAAAAGCATTCACAATAATTGAACTATTAGTTTGAATAACAATAATTTCATTAATTACTATATGAATTACCAAACTTTATACAAGTGATATACCTGATAAGCAAAAACTTGATTTATTTACAAATAAAATTGTGTGAATATTTGATACTATAAAAAATTACTCATTAGTTTGAAAATGAGTATGAGCTGATTTAGTAACTCCAAATTATTATTTAATTGAACTTTCAAAGTCTGGATCATATTTAAAAACATATTATAGTACTTGATGATTAAATAACACTTATTATAATCAAATGAGTGTAAACCCATTGTGAGAGCATTACAATATTCATTCAATTAAATGTAATACTTTAGCATTAAATAATTCAACATTATCAATTAATGATGATATATCAATAAAATATGAAAACTGAAATATAACTTTAAGTTGATGTACAAATAGTTACCAAAAAATTGTTGATATTGAGTTATATTATAAATGATTTAAAAAAGTATTAAGATTAAATTCTATTAGTTGAGTACTTGAACAAATTAGACAATAAATTTATTTTTTTTGAATAAATAATAATAAAAAGATAAGTATATTATTCATAACATAAAGCCATAACATAATATATCAAAATATAATCATAAAGTATATGTTTGCATAATATTACTTATTAAAATATATATTCA
The DNA here is from genome assembly GCA_010119095.1 of Candidatus Altimarinota bacterium. GTDB lineage: Bacteria > Patescibacteriota > Gracilibacteria > BD1-5 > UBA6164 > Altimarinus. Next base: position 27,535 of record SAAG01000003.1, on the reverse strand, counting down.
TGCATTAAATATTATATTTACAACAATATACTTAATTGGGAAAATAAATTTTGTTATTTTTTTTGTTTCAAAATATCATATTATTAGTAATAATAATTGACTAAGAACTGTAACAATTCAAGATCACATAAAAGAGTATTTTGGAATTATTAAGATATTTCAAATAATATTAAATAAAGCTACAATAATATTGATTTTTAATAATTTTTTTTCATTATTTGATGAAATAAGTATATAAATAAATAAGTTTGAAATAAAATAAAAAACTAATACTAATAAAACAATAAAAAACACACTAGAAGATGAATAAATATGCCCAGGACTTGTTATATATTCCCTATTTGCAACTATTTCAATTATATTGTTTCTAAATAAGGTTCATGAAACTAATAAAAATAGTGAAAAAGAAAAAAGCAATTTAAATGAAATATTTAGTATAGAATTTATTTCTGTATGTTTTTTTAATTCAAAATTTTTAGATAATTCTCAAAGGATTGAGTTTAGGTAAAATCATCCAATAACCATCAATACTTCAACAATTTTCATAGGTAAACTGTATAGTGCTATTGAATAATTTGATAGTTTTTCTGGTTCAATTATAGATAATAAAACAATATCAACTTTAAAATAAACAACTGACAAAAACAATGCTAATCAATACGGTAATGAAATTTTAAAAATATGTTTCATATATTTATAATCAAATGAAAATCATATATCACATAATTTTTTTGTATAGAAATAATTCATAAGAGTATTAATTGTTATTCAAAGCAATCAAGATAACATTATAAAATAAAAAGGAAAAGAATAATCTGAAATAATATCTTTTTTGAAAAAAATAAAAACAGTTAATAATATTCATACAAATGTAGCTAATTTTCATAAAATAGCAGAAAATAATGAGAATTCCATCTTTAATTTTGCTTGCATTAAAGCTAAAACAGATGAATTAATTAGTGATACTAGTGTAAAAAGTGATATTATAAATATGGAAATTATTGCTATTTTACTATTGTATCATGGTAAGAAATAAGCAATTCATACTGATAATACTATTATAATAATTCATAATATTGTTCTTAAAGTCATAACATTTGATACAATATTTTTAGTATCGTTAGAATTTTTTGTAATTTCTCTGATTGTTATTGTATAAAGTCATAAATCAGCTAAAAAGGCAAAGATACCTAAATAATTATAAACTTTTGAATACAATCAAAATAATTCTTGTGTTAAGTAATTAGTTAAAATTGATAGTAATAATATAGAGATAAGTGCTGTTCATGCTTTAGATAATATCTGAGCAGCAGTATTTATAAAAACTTTTTTATACAAGATAGTTATTTAAAAAGATAAACTATACATAATCAAGCAATAATTTATTTAATATACTTGAAAAAAAACATTAAAATAATAATATGTATATATTATAAAAAATCAATAAATTAATAATGAAAAAGAAAAATAAATTAATTATAGGAATATGTTGTTTGTGCTTAATATTTTTAGTAACCATATGAATAAAAATTTATAATAATTTTAATAATACTACTAAAATAATATCTACTAATACTTGAAATTATATTTCTGAAGTTAGTAGTGAAGAAGATAAACATAAACTTATAAAAAGTAAACTTGAAGTAATAAAAAATAGACTCAAATTAAAAGATATAATTTCCAAATGAGATAATTTTTTTCAAAACGACCAATTATCTCTAGCTGTTATTCAGTATAAGATAGCTCTTAATAAAACTCCTGATGATTATAAGTTAATAGAGAAAATATGAGATATATATTTTGAATTAAAAAATTTTAATGAATCATTAGTTTATTATAAGCAATTAATTAATAATCAATGATTTGATACTAATAAGTACATTTTGTCATTAATTTATACTAATGATATACTAAAAAAATCATGAAGAGAAAAAATTATTAATGAACTTAAAGAAAATATTAAAGATGAGGAAAAGATTTATTTTTATTCTAATACAATTTATTGTGTAGAGGATTTTCATCAATGTAAAAAGAATTTTGACGAAAAAATCATTTCTATCAGTGATACAATTAAGTCTAATGAGTTGAATGAAATTAAACTTGCTATTAAAACATATACTGATTTTTGATTAGTTGATTTATACTATAAAAATTCACTTATTGTCTGAGCTTTTATGAAGTTAAAATTATATCCTATTTCAATTTTTTTATGAAAAAAATTATTGGAAGAGAAACATGATTATCAAGCTATTTTACAAATTATTGCTCAAAGTTATTTTGATTTATGAAATTATGAAAAATCGCAGACTTACTTAAAAAAATATTTTGAATTAGCTCCAAACGATTCAAGTGCTGCATATATATTATGAATAATTAATTTAAAACTAAATGAATATATTATCAGTAATATATTTTTAAACAAAGCAATATTATTAAAATATAGAGATACATTAAATGTCAGAAGAAAAATAGCATATAATTACTTTTTATTAGGTGATAAAGAAAAAATGTTTAAGGTATTTGATGATATGATTAAATACGAAAAAAGTATTTCTAAAGACGATATAAATATAATAATAAACCAAGCTATAGAAAATAATATAACCAATAAAATTCCTGAATGGACAAAAATATGAATAAAGTTATTTCCTAAAGAACCAATATTTTATTCGTATATGTGAAAATATGAGCTTGATAATTGAAAATTATCGTTAGCAAATATTTATATAAATAAATGATTAAAAATTGATCCAAAAAATCAAACTTTAAATTATGTTATGTGATTAATATATATAAAAGAAGATAAGAATGATAAGGCAAAAGAATATCTTGAAAAAGCATATAGTATTGATAAAAAATCAAAGATATCTATAGAAATAAAAAAAGAACTTGATGCATTATAATTAATATTTTAAATTAAGTATGGAAAATAAAGAAAATAAAAATAATTATGATGAAACTAATAATGAATCAAGAATAAAATTAGATTTACTAAAAAAAGAAATCTATAAAAGTATTGCTACAGAGTTTAGTATATCAAATAAAACAGCTGAAGAATTAGCTATTCTAAAAAAAGATGCTTGAATAAACTCACATGAGAAACTTAAACTAGAAGTTGAAACTAATGAGAACATAAACATTGATGATAGAAATGTTATCTTATGATTAACAAATGATAGACTCAAAAATCTATACAGTGCAATTTTATGAGCAGAAAAGTTAACTAACAAAGATAGTATTTCAAATATAGAATTTATAAGTATTTGAGAAAAATCTTCATTTACTCAAAAAAAATTTCCTAAATTATATGAAAAATGATTTAATCCCGAAAATAATTCAGATCAAATCATTTGACTATGTTTATGATGAATTGATAGTTGTAGTGCAACTATTAAGTATTTATTTGATTTAGGTGACTGAATAATAAAATCTCCTAAACACACTTATTTGATTATTTCATGAAAAGCAAAATACAAAGATTTAAGTAGAATGACTTTTTTAGTTGCTTTTATTATTACTTTTTTTTCATTATCATATATTGTATACTATTTTTTAATTTAGTTTTAATGTTTTAATATATTCAATTAACTCATCTTTAAATCAATTTCTTTTTAATCACTCATTTATACAAAGTTTTAAAAATCCTAATTTACTTCAAGTATCATACCGAGTTCATTTGATTTTTATTCAATGAATTGGTTTTTCTCTTCTTAAAAGCTCAAAAGCATCTATTAATCTAGTTTCTCAATCTCAGTTAAGAGGTACTGATTTTTCAAGGTATTCAAATATATCTGGAGTCATTACATATTTTCATATATTAGCATTTCTTGATTTTGTTTCTGTGGCTTTTGGTTTTTCTAAAAATCTTTCAACTTTAAAAATATCATCATTACTACTTGATTCTAAAATACCATAATTTGACACTCTGTCATCTGAAACTACAGTTGAACAAATTATAGGAGTTCCCTTTTCTTCATAAGCTTTTACTAGTTGATTTGCAGCAGAAATCTCATTATCTATAATATCATCTCAAAAAAACACTAAAAATGGTTCATCTCAGATAAGTGTTTTTGTTCTAAGTATAGCATCTCAATCGCCTTTTGGATAAGGTTGTCTAACATATACTATATTTGCTAAAGTGTTTAATCATTTTACTGTTTTTAAATATACAAATTTTCCACTTTTATCTAACCTTTCTTCAAGCTCAAAATTTGAATCAAAATGATCTTCGATTGCTCTTTTACTTCTTCAAGTAACTATTATTATATCAGTACATCAAGCTCATACAGCTTCCTCAACAAGCATTTGCATAACGGGTTTATCGATAACTGGAAACATTTCTTTTGGTAATGCTTTAGTTGCTGGTAAAAATCTTGTTCACATTCAAGCTGCTGGAATAACACATTTAGTTATTTTTTTCATTTATTTAGTTATTAAATAATAATTAATATTTTTCATCTAAAAAAATCACTTCAATATCAAACTTGTCTTTTAAATGATATGCAAGTAATTTAGGTCAAATTTTTTCAGTTTCATAATGTCAACATAGCATTATAGATTGTAATAATTCTTTAGCTCACATTATTTGATGATGTGCAGCCTCTCATGTTATAAATAAATCATATCCTTTAGTATTTGCTTCTTTTATTTCCTCTCAACCTCATCAGCTTACAAATGCTATACTATTTATAAAATCATGATTTGCAAAATTGTATAATTTTTTTGTAATTGAAGTGTTTCAGCAAAAAGTGTTTGTAAACTAGAAATATGAATTTTATTATCAAATCTAAGTCAGAATCAAATAGTGTTTCAATTGTATTCTCAAAATGGTTCTACTCTATACTCTCAATCTCTTAGTCAAAATATATTAACAAATCATTTTAGAAGTCACATATTGTTACCTACTTCTCTATGAGCATCAAGTGGTAGATGACATGCATATAAAGCAATATCATTATCAATAAGTAATTTGGCTCTTTTAAATGGTATTCAAACTAATGTTGATTCAAATCACCAGTACATACCATGATGACATAATACTAAATCAATATTTTCATTTTTAGCTTTTTCAAATATATAAGTTGAAGCATCTACACTATATCCTATTTTTTTTACTTCACTTTTATTATTATCAACTTGTAAGCCATTTTTTGATTTATCTGTAAATAATTTTATGTTTAAGAAATCATCTAAATAATTAACTAAATCTTGTTTTTTCATAATTAAATTTTGATTTTAACAATACTTTGATATATTGTATATAAATAATTTTATTTACAAATTTTTTTATGGCAAAAACATATTTTTTACATCAAGATATAGATAATTGATATGTTAACAAAAATGTTTACTATCTACTTTGATTTAATCCAAGTTTATGAACTGTAATTTTTGATGATGAGAATATATATCTTATTTTTGATGCTAGATATTATTGAAAAATCCAAAAAATACCTAAAGCAAGGTTTAAAAAGTTTTTTTGAAATAAGATGAAAATAAAAAATATACTACTTGATATAGATTTAGAAATAAAAATTGATTCTCTGCTTAGATGAAAAGATCTAGTTATAGAGGAAAATTTACCTTTATATATGTATAAAAAATTGAAAGAAATAAAGCCTAAAGATTTAGAAATAACTTATAATATATTTAATGAAAAAAGAATTATTAAATCAACTGAAGAATTAAATAAGATTAAAAAAGCAATAAGCATAGTAAATAAAGTATATAAAGAACTATTTGATGCAAGGGAGACATTAATTTGAATAAAAGAAATTGAGGTAAGAAAGATAATAAATAGATCTATTTTAAGAAATGGATGAGATGATGAAAGCTTCCCTTCTATTGTAGCATTTTGAAAAAATAGTGCGATTCCACATCACGAATCATGAAATACTGTTATTTGAAACTGACCATTATTAATAGATATGTGAGTTGTTTACCAATGATATTGTAGTGATTTTACAAGAACTTTTTGGATATGAGAAAAAAATGAACAATTTGATGATTTTAATAAGATTCTAAAAATAGTTAAAAATGCACATTTGCTATGAAAAAACTTTGTTAAAGAATGAATTACTTGAAAAGAGTTAGATAAATGTGTTAGAGATTATATAAAAAGTTTTTGATATTGAAAATATTTTACTCATACTACTGGGCATTGAATAGGACTTCAAAACCATGAAGAACCATGGATTTCTGAAAGAAAATGAGATTTAAAACTAAAAAAATGAATGCTATTTACAATTGAACCATGAATATACCTACCTTGAAAATTTTGAGTTAGGTGGGAAAATATTATAATTATGTAGCTTAAAAAAACATTATATCTTTTATATATAATGTTTTTTTTAATTTGGTTGTGAATAGTACAAATCTTTTATTATTCAAGTTGCTTTTCATAAATCTCATTGTGTTATAATATCCCATACATCATTTGCTACTGTAACAATTTTTTGATTAACTGATAATTTAGGTTTTATTCCTTCAATTTTAGATATTTTAAAACCATCTAATCAATCAGTTACTCATGAAGTAATTACAGCACTGATAACTCAATTATTTTGCATATAAAAACTATTAATAAATAAATTATGCACTTTTTATTATATAATTTATTTTTTAATGTCAATGCTATTTTATAAGTCCAATTTCATATCTTAGATTATCTACATTTCATGCTCATTGTAACAGTATAATAGATGAATTAGGATTTTCTATATCGTATTCTTGAATTAACTTTAGAGTATTTTCAAGTCATAGTCAGTCAGATTTATTAGGATGATTTATTAGTTCAACTAGCATATTTGTATCAAGTTTATTTTTATCTTCCCAGGTATCTCTTGATTCATAGATATTTGGAATAACCAGTTTATCTGCAGATTCAAAACACTTAACAAATCAGTCAATTAAATTTAGAGTTCTATTGTATTGATGTGGTTGGAATACTATAAAAAGTTTTTTATCTGAGTATTTTTCTTTTATTGCATCTAGAGTAAGTCTAATCTCTGTTGGATGATGTCAATAATCACTCATAAGAATATTTCCATTAATTGTAGTTCAAACTATTTCACTTCTCCTCCAAACTCATGTATAATTTTCTAAAGAATTTATTATTTCTTTGCTATTTAAATTTAAGATAATTCAAACTACATAAGCAATTTTTGCATCAAACTTAATATGATCTCATGGTACTTGAAGAGCAAATTTAGGAAATTTTGTTATTTCTTTATTTCAATTTACATCTAAGAATAAGAAATCATTTTCATTAATTAATATATAACTTATATCATTTCTTAAACCATAAAATTTCATACTTGAGATACAACTTGCATTTAGGATAGCATATCAACCTGATTTTATATTGCTTATAAAATCGTTGAATGCACTTTCATAATCTGTTAAATCATGGTAATAATCTAGATGATCTAAATCAATATTTGTTATTATACCAATATATGGAGAGTAATTTAAAAAAGATCTTTTGTATTCACAAGCTTCAATAACAAAATATTCACTACTAGAAAAATATGCATTTTTATTATCAAATTCTTTTAGAATTGTTCAAATAACTGCATTTACTCAGGAACTTGAGTTTTTAAGCATAATTGAAATCATTGATGTTGTTGTAGATTTTCAATGGCTTCATGAGATTGCTATAAGTTTTTTATCATTTGAGATTAGAGCTAGAGATTCAGGATATGAGATAGTTTTAATTCATAATCATCTTGCCTTGATAATTTCTGTTTGTGTATTTGGAACAGCTTCTGTAAATATTACTAAATCAATTTCTTTAGAAATTCTTTCTAGATCTTCTCACACTATTATGTTCATTCACTCACTTTTTAATGTAGAAATCAGTTCGCTATCATATTTATCACTTCAAAAAACTTGCCATCAATTTTGCTTATAATATCTTGCTACTGCAGAGATTCAAATTCATCCAATTCATATAAAGTATACTTTTTGCATATTTTTTAAATAATATCTATAATATTTAGCTGTAAATTTTTATTTCAATTATAATTGTCTAGATTTAATTCAAAAATAATAGAAATATCACTACTTGATTTAATTTTATCCATAAATTGTCCCATTCAAAATGCAATTATTTTAAATCAATATTTTGTTTCAAACTTGATATGATCAATTCATTGTCATAAATAGACAATTCTTTGGTAATCAAGATCTTTAACCATAAAAACTGGTTTAGTATTTCATAGTCAAAAAGGCTTAAATATATTTACTTTTTCAAGGAAATTGAATCCAAGTTCATTCATAGATACAATTTTATCTACAGAAATAGATTTTTTTTGATCTTTAAAATCAAGTGAATTTACATCCTTAAGTATTTCATTTTTAAAATCATCATATCTTTCCTTTGCTATACTAAATCAAGCAGCTTGTTTGTGTCAACCGTATCTTAAAAAATAATCTTGATACTTTTCAAGTATATCTACTATAGAAAAATAATCTGGGCTTCTGCAACTTGCTATGTATCTATCTGATTCTTCTTTTAAAACTATTGATGGGCGATAAAATTTCTCAGTAAGTTTTCAGGCAACAATTCATATAATTCAATGTGTTATATCTTTTGAATCATAAAATATTATGTTATCTTCTGAGTTAATATTTTCTAAAGCTTTCTCAAAAAAATCAAATGTTAATTGTTTTCTATTATCGTTTAATAGTTCTATCTCTTGTATCGTTTCTTCAACACTATCAGAATTATTTAATATAAGATTTATTGCTTTGTAAGGAGTATCCATTCTTCAAGCTGCATTTAATTTTGGTCAAATCAAATATGAAAATATATCACTATCTAAGTCATCATGTATCTTTTGTTCGATAAGTTTTCTGATTCATCTTGATCTTGATTTTTTAATTTGTTTTAATCATGCTTCAACTATGATTCTGTTTTCTCAAACTAGTAACATACAATCAGCAACAGTACCAATTGCTGTTATATCAATAGTTTCTTCAATATACTTTTTAATTTCTTTTTTATCTAAAAATTCTTCTGCTAATGCTGACATAAGCTTGAAAGCAACTCAAGCACCTGAAAGGTGTTTAAATGGATATACACAATCCCCTCTTTTTGGGTTAATAAGTGCTATTGCTTCATCTGGAATTATATCTGGTACAGTGTGGTGATCTGTAATAATTACATCTATCCCTTTAGATTTGGCATATTTTACAACTTCTGTATCACGAGTTCAACAATCTACAGTTATTACCAAATCTACTCAAATAGAGCTAAATTCATCAATAAAATACGATTTTATGCCGTATCAGTCATCTATTCTATGTGGTAATCTATAACTTGCTAGAATTCATACTTTTTTAAAAAAATGCATCAATATAGAAGTACTAGTAACTCAATCCACATCATAATCACCAAAAATCATAACTTTTTGTCAAAACTCTTTTGCTTTTTTGATTCTTTCTACTGCATCTCTCATTCCACAAAGTAAATATGGGTTATGTAAATCATCTAGTGAAGAATTACTATTAAAATCTCAGTTAAATCTTTTTAAAAGTATATCTTCTATATCTTCTGAAAAAGATTTTTCATCGTATTTAATTATGTTTCATTTATAACTTAAGTGTTCTTGCATTTAACTATTTTATTATTTAATTACCCAACCATTTTCAATAAAGCTAATCCTATTATTCAGAATAGCATTGAAAATAAGAATCATCACATTACTGTGTTTCAAAATTTTCTTTCTCAAAACCTCCATGCTATCATTCATTTTACTAGATTGTTTGATAGAACAGCAATGATGATAGTAGTGCTAGCAACTCAAGTTAATAATTTTCAATCTTTTGCATCAACTGACATTGTTTGACTGATTGCATCGACATCTGCAAGTCAAGATATAATTCAAAGTGTATAGTAGAAATAATCTCACCAGATATCTTTATATTCAGCTCATACTGCTGAAATAAATTTGATAAAAAGTACAAATCATGCAAACTTGATTGCTGGTCATATAGTAAATGGACTTTTATAATCTGATTTAACTTCAACTATATTGGTATTTAATTTCTCATTTTTTGATTTATGGTAAAAATAATATATATATAATCACATTCCTATAAGCATAAAAAGTGCTGGTACAGTAATAGCATTAATCATATCAATATTAAAGAAAAGTACGATTAATACAACTCTTATAAACATTATAGTTGATGCTAAGAGTGTTCAAACAACATATAAATCAATATTTTTCTTATCTTTTTTAGAACTTTCAGTCATAGATGCAGTAACTGCAGTAGATGAGATAAGTCATCAAATTGCACCAGAAGCAACAATACTATTTTTTTCTCATATAAATTTTGAAAGCATATATCAAACATAACTGATTGCTGACATAAGTACAACAAAGTACCAAATTCAATATGGATTAAAAAACTCTATATTAACTATTGGTAAATTTAGCGAGTCTGCTGAATAACCTAAAAATTGTAAAACTTGAAATATTGAGAACTTCATATCAGGTAACAAAGGTAATATCACTACCAATATAACAGCGAATTTGAGTGAATTACTAAGCTCTTCCCTACTGATTTTTTCTTTAATTTTATACAAGAAATCTTTCATAGAAAGAATAAATGTAACTATAATTGAAAGGATTGCTGCGAATTTAGAAAAACCTAATACAACAAAAACTCATAAAAAATATGTAAGAAATACGGCTATTTCTGTTGTTAATCATAACTGTTCTTTCTTAATTACTCAATATATGTACGATACTAGAGTAAATAATCAAATTATAATTATAGAAGTGATAAGTACAAAACTTCAGAATCATAAAAGTTTATCTATTGCAACACTTACTCATCAAAACAATGATATAAGTGCAAATGTCCTTATTCAACCAAAATTAGGTCTTTCTTTTATATCGGAATCATTTTTATTAAATATATCTCTTTCTGCTCATATAATAGCTCAAAGTAAAGCTGACAACAATAATTGTAGTACTAGTGAAACTAAATCCATATAATATAATTAAAAATATAAAATTTATTTTAAAGAAGTCTATCAAAATATGAAACTAAATCAAATTTTTATCATAGATTTTTACCTACTATGTGTCAACTTGTCCAAGCAAATTGTAGATTGAATCATCAAGTTTTTCCTGTAATATCAAGAATTTCACCTGCAAAATATAATCATGGAACTATTTTTGATTCTAAATTATTGGTTAATTCGTCTATTTTAACTCATCATCAAGTCACTTTTGCTTCTTTCCAAGTTCTACAATCTTGTAATTCTAAGTTTATTTCACAGTTTTCTGTATTTAAATCAAAAAATTTAACTATTCTTTTTGGAGTATTCTCTAAATTAAAGATAAATTTTAATATAATATTATCTTTTATAAATTGCCTTGTTATATAATCTAATTTTTCATTTATTGGTATTTTTGTAAAGTCTAAGTTATTTATAAACTCAGTTATATTAATAGTATTTATGTATTCTCAAATTGCATTGGATGAATTAAAAATAATTGGTCCTGAAAGTCAAAAATGTGTAAATAATAGTGGTCATTCTTCGAAATATATAGTTTTATTTGTAAGTTTTGAAATAATTTCTAAACTTAATACTGTACTAACTCAAGAAATCTCAGTTAAGTCCTTTTTTGATACCAAAGCACAAAGTCATCTGAAAGGATTAATAATAGTATGACCAAATTTTTGAGCTAATTCATATCAATCTCATGTAGTACCTACTTGACTAAAACTTTTTCATCAAGTTGTGATTACAAGATTATCTGATGTATATTTGTCTCAATTAATAGTTTTTATCTCAAATTTTTTATTTTTATTTACTTCTAAAACTTGAGAATTATAAATTAAATCTGTGCTATTTTGTTTTACTTTTTTTAAATAGAAATCAAGTAATTCTCTACTATTTCAACTTTCAAGAATAATTCTACCTCTATCTTCTTCTACGGTGTGTATTCAATTCTCCGATAAAAATGATATAAAATCATAATTGTTATATCTCTTAAATAAGCTTATTAATGCTTTTTTATTTTGCCCGAAATAATCCCTTTCTGGATCTATATCTATATTGGATACATTTGCTCTTTCTCAACCTGATAACAATATCTTTGTTCATGCAGATTTATTTTTTTCTATAATTAATTTACTCAAATAACTAGGGCTTTTAATTGCTGTAAAAAGTCCAGATGCTCATGCTCAAATTATTATTATATCATAGTGTTTTATCATATTAATTTTCAATTACATTTTTCTCAACATCTTTTCATCAAATATTTTTTGTGATCTTATATTTTTTTATAGTTCAAGATGTTAATATTTCAGTATTGGTTTCAAGTTTAAAAATCAAATTTGCTCATAAGTTTTTTACTATTAAGTCAGTTTTTTTATACTGTAAATCTAATACTCATGTAAAAATAAAACTTTTATTATCAGATATTATTCATGTACTAGTTGTTAATTCTAGATTATTCAAACTTCAACTATAAGAAATAGTCTCAAAATATAGAGGTCATCATTCTTTAATTGTAATGCTTCATGTAAAATCAGATGATCATGAAAATGAAAAAATTTGTGATTCTCAATTTGATAAAGAAATACTATTTGTTTCAAGTAATAATTTTGAATTATCTCAAATATCTCATAAAGAATTATTTTTAACTAACTCAGTTGTTTTGTTATCATTACTAAAAAAATCATTTAAATAAGTGTTTAATGCTAAATTCTGATTAATTTTAGTTGATACAAATACGAATGATAATGATACAACTAGACTTAAAAAGATACTCCAAATTAAAATTGATGCTTTATTGTTTGTTTTTTGCATATCTATAAAATCTGTGATAAAATATAAATAACTAAATACTAATTTATTATATGCAAACTCCAATAAAAACAATAAAAAAATCAAAAAATGATTTAGAAGAAATAAAAAAAGAAGATTTGAAGAAATGGATTTTAGCTTTGGAAAAAAAACAAGAATATTCATCAGATAAATTTATAAAAATAGAAGAAAAAATAAAAGATTCTATTGCAAGACAAGTAACTGATGAAGCTTTAAGAGACATTACTGTGTGAGCAATGGTATTATGAAGTTCAGATATTCATTACGAATGTTTTGAATGAAAAGTAGTAATTAGATTTAGAATTGATTGAGTACTAGTAGATATTTTTACAATAAATTATAAAGAATATAAATTATTATTAGAGAGATTAAAATATTCTGCAAACTTAAAATTAAACATAATAAGTCTTCCTCAAGACTGAAAATATAACATAAAAATAGAAGATAGAAAAATAGATATAAGAGTATCAATACTACCAACAAAATATGGTGAAAATGCTGTTTGTAGAATACTTGACTCAGAAAAAAGTATAGTAAGTTTTGAAGATTTATGATTTTTCTGGACAGCAAAAAGAATAGTTGAAAAAACACTTGATAAAAAAAATGGAATGATTTTGGTTACCTGACCAACCTGATCATGAAAAACCACTACTCTTTATACTATGTTATCAAAGTTGAACACAAGAGAGAAAAAAATAATAACATTAGAAGATCCTATAGAGTACGAAATGCCATGAGTTATTCAAACTGAGGTAAGTGAAAAAGTATGATTTACTTTTGAAAGTTGATTAAAAGCAATACTTAGACAGGATCCTGATATAGTAATGGTCTGAGAAATTAGAGATGCAGAAACATTAACAACTGCTGTAAATGCTTCTTTGACATGACATCTAGTACTGTCAACTTTGCATACAAAAAGTGCTACTGAAACTATTGATCGTATCTTTAGTATGTGACTAAAACCATATATAATGGCATCAGCAATCGATGTAATAATTGCTCAAAGACTTGTAAGAAAAATATGCCCTCACTGTAAAGTTGAGAAAAATAAAACTCCTCAAGAAACTGCTTTAATAAAGGCAATGATGGAAGAAATTGATATGAAAAACATATCTACAGACAGTATGAAACTATATCAATGAACTTGATGCGAAATTTGTAATAAAAGTTGATATAAATGAAGAGTATGAATATATGAAATAATTCACATTAATGAAAATATCAGAGATATGATAAGACTAACTCAAAAAAGTGAGGATATAATAAAAGCTGCAAAAGAAACATGATTTATATCAATGAAAGAAGATGGTATACTGAAAGCAATGAAGGGATATACAACAATTGAGGAGGTACTTAGAGTTATTTAATATTATAACAAAAATAGACTGAATTATCAGTCTATTTTTGTTTCTCAAAAAACATCTTACATGCATTAATGACATTTTTAAATCTATCAGATTGAAGTTTAATTCATCAAAAATATCTAGTAACAATCAGTATTAAATCTATTGCATTTTCTCTTTGTAATTCACGAAGTATACACATCCCGGCTCAAGTTTCCCCATCATCATTTTTTCATTCAAGTACACTTCAATTTTTAAGTTTTATGCGATATGCATAACTGTTATGAGTTGCTTTTCTGTAATAGTCATCTAAAATTAAATCTTTCATAAATTTATCAATCTCTTCTTTTGTACTCAATTTTTTTCATACTACAGTATAATGTGATTTTCTATCAATAATAATATCTTTGAAAATCACATTATCTTTACTTAGGATAAATTCATTTGATAAACTAAGAGAAATCTGATTATTTGACATAATATTATTTAAGTTTTGCTCTAATAAACTCGTTTAATTTACTAATCTCTACTAATTCTTGTTCCATAGAGTCTCTGTATCTGATTGTTACTTTTCATGCATCATAGTTCTCACTATCAATAGTTACACAAAATGGTGTACCAATCTCATCAAATCTAGCATATCTCTTCCCTACACTTCATACATCATCATATTCACATACAAAATCATCACTTAATTGTTCGTAAATTGGTTTAGCTATATCACTTATCTTTTTTACAACTGGTAATACTCATACAGTAATTGGTGAAATGCTTGGTTTTAATTTTAAGTAAGTTCTTTGTTCCTCTCATTCTCACTCTACAGTATAAGCATCAATCAAAGTTGCTAAGAAAAGTCTAGTTAATCATACTGATGGCTCTATAACATATGGAATAAATTTTCTATTGTTTACTGGATCAAAGTATGATAAATCATTTTTAGATTCTTTCATATGAGCTTTTATATCAAAATCAGTTCTATCAGCTATACCCCGAAGTTCTCACCAACCAAAAGGAAACTTAAATTCTACATCTGTTGTTGCATTACTATAATGACTTAGTTCTTCTTTGTCATGATCTCTAAATCTAAGAGAATCTTCTTTTATTCACATAGTATTAAGTAAAAATTTTCTACAAGCTTCTTTCCATTCTTTATGTACTTCTAAATCTGTTCATGGTTCACAAAAGTATTCTATTTCCATTTGTTCAAACTCTCTTGTTCTAAATATAAAGTTACCTGGAGTTATCTCATTTCTAAATGCTTTTCAAACTTGAGCAACTCAGAAAGGAATTTTTCTCCTACTTGTTCTTACAATATTTGGAAAATTTACAAATATCCCTTGAGCAGTTTCAGGTCTCATATAAATAGTTGCACTAGAGTCATCAGTAACTCATTGAAATGTTTTAAACATCAGGTTAAATTTCTTGATATCAGTCCAATTACCTGTTTTTCAATTATTTGGGTTTTTAACTCATTCTCATCTCATAACTTCAGCTTGTTTTTCAATTGACCATGATTCAGGGATTAAATTATTTAATCAATATTTACTTAGAAGTGTATCAGCTTTTTCTCATAAATCAGAAATTAATCATTCAAGTAATTTATCAGCTCTAAATCTCTCATTTGTATTTTTATCATCAATAAGTGGGTCACTAAAACCTCATACATGTCAGCTTGCAACCCAAACTTGTGGATTCATAAGTATAGCAGCATCTAAAAGCATCATATCATCTCTTTTTTGCACAAACTCTTTTATCCAAAGATTTTTAATATTTTCTTTCATAAGACTTCAATAAGGACCGTAATCCCAAGAATTTGCAAGTCATCAGTAAATTTCACTTCAAGCATATACAAATCATCTATTTTTAGCTAGATTAACTATATCGTTCATTGTTATTTTTTCCATAGGTTAAAGTATTAGGTAATAAAATTTTAAATTAATATATTTTAGCCTCGTTTACTTGTATATTTATTTATATATCTTTTCTTTAAAAAAGAAATAGATAGTGTTGATAGTAAATATCAAGAAGTTGGAATAATTGCATTAAGAAATGGTTTATCAAAGTCAAGAAAATACATAACGAGACTGATTATCATATAAGTTAAAATCAGTATTGATATCTTTCTATGCATTGAAGTTTCCCAAGCTTTTTCAGCCTCAACTTTAGCATTTCTATCTTTTATTTTATTTATCTCTTCACTTAATGAATCTAGAGTTATATTTTCCATAATTTTTAGATTAAAAAAGACCCCTAAAGCTTATGTGTAATAAGCCTTGGGGTCTACTAAATTTGTAATAGACGGTTCCACCCAAATGTTTAACTTTAGTGTTTTACTTTTAACACTGGATTCCAACCCATGTTTTTTCTAAAAGTAATTAACTTAAAAATATAATATATAATTTTTTTTAGTTTGCAAATTTTATTAAAATTATGCCCCTAAGAAAAGACTTATTACATGATAAAGAGTAAATGCTACTAGACATGATCATGGAATTGTAAAAATCCAGGCAACTACAATATTTGAAGCTACACTCCATCTGATTGCTTTTGCATTCTTAGCGATTCAAACTCAAGAAATTGCTCATGTTATAGCATGTGTAGTACTTATTGGTACTCAAAAACTTGAAGCAGTAAATAAACTCACTGCACTTGCAGTTTCTGCACTAAATCAGTCAATAGGTCTAAGTGGTATAATCTTGCTTCACATTGTTTTTACTATTCTCCATCCTCAAGTTATAGTTCACAGTGCTATAGCAAAATATGCTGATAACATTACCCATAGAGGTGGTTTAGCAGATGTAACAAGATTTACAGATAATAGTAAACTTACAATTATTCACATCGTTTTTTGTGCATCATTAGCTCAATGTCATAGTGAATAAAGTGCCGATGATAACAATTGCAGAAAATAGGATATCTTATTTACTATTTTTAATCTAACACTTTTAAGTAACCATGTAGAAACAATAATTAATATAAATCATAGAATCATTCAGATAAGTGGAGCTAAAAATATAAATATGATAGTTTTAGTCCATCAAGAAGCAATAACTACTCAAGTTCATCATTTTGCAACTGCACTTCATAAATAACCTCATAAAAGTGCATGAGATGAACTAGTTGGTAATCATAAGTACCAAGTCAATATATTCCATCAGATAGCTCATAAAAGTGCACATAATATAACAGTTGGTGTAACTATACTTATATCTATCATTCATTTTCAAATAGTTTTTGCTACTTCTGTTCAGACAATAAAAAAGGCTGAAAAATTAAAAAATGCAGCCCACATAACAGCTAGTTTTGGTGTTAATACACGAGTTGATACAACTGTTGCAATTGAATTAGCACTATCGTGCATTCAATTTGTAAAATCAAAT
Source organism: Candidatus Altimarinota bacterium (assembly GCA_010119095.1). Taxonomy (GTDB): domain Bacteria; phylum Patescibacteriota; class Gracilibacteria; order BD1-5; family UBA6164; genus Altimarinus. The sequence continues at coordinate 9,959 of SAAG01000003.1, read as the reverse complement.
ACTAATGCAACTAGTATAACAAAAACTACAAATGGATAAGTTGATATAAAATTTATTATATTGTTAAAAAAATCAATCATACTTTAAATTAATAATAAATAAAAATTATCCCATTTTAATAAGCATATTTTCAATTGTATGTCATACATATTTATAATTGTCTGCAACTGTTTCTAGTTTTTCTAATATATCTTTGATTTTAATAACTTCAATTGGATCTTTTTCTTCTTTGAATAATCTATTTAATGCTTTAAGATAAATCTTGTCTGCTTGATTTTCTCATACTTTAATAGCAATAACTAATTTGCTTACTAAAGCCATATCTTTTTTTGATTTGAAAGTTTCTGCTACTAATTTTTGTAAATTTTCTGCAAGATCTAAATATATAGTTGAAAATTCAGTAATAAATACTGGTTTATTTTTTAATTCATATAAATTTATCATATGCATTGCTTCATCTATATAATCAACAATATTATCTAATTCTACTACAAGTAAGTGTAAGTCTTCCCTATCAAAAGGAGTTATAAATGATACATTTAATTGATCAATAACATCATGAACCATATGATCAACTTGTGTTTCAATTATTTCAGATTTTTTTGCATATCAATCAAAATCTTTATATTTTTTTGAAAGATCATCAAATAAATCAAATATCTCAACCATCCCTCCAGTCATATCCTGGAATAACTTACCAAAATTGTAATTTTTAGGAAAAAACATAAATTGTTTAAGTTAAAAAATAATGCATTTTTATTATATTGTAATCAATTATAAGTCAAAAAAAAAGATATTGTCAATTTACTGGCAATATCTTTTATATAATATTTTAGTTTATTATTTTATATCTGCTTCGTTTGAATAAAATAGTATAAAATTTTTATCATTTAGATAATCAAAACTTTTTGCTATTACTACAAATATCCATCATCTTTTAGCATCAGTATTTCACTCAATATCTCAATCTGTTAATTTTAATTCATAAGCACTATTAACATAATCTTTTACCCAATCTCAAGTGTTGAATTTTCTATCAAGATTTCTTGCTTTAAATATAAGTTTTAAAACCTCCGCAACAGTAATATTATCATTTGGTCTAAATTTATCAGTTTGTGATATAAATCAAGCAGTTAATGCTGCTTCTATATATTTACACCCCCAATCATCTTCAACATCCTTAAATTTACCAATACACTTATTTTCAACTTTTAAAAATCATATATTTGCTATAATCTTCATAGCTTCTTTTCTTGTAATATTATCATTTATCCTATATTCACTAGGACTTTTAGAGAAATCCTTTATAAATGTCTTCATAGCAAGATAATTAGCAGATTTATATTGTTCTGATTCTGTTAAGGCAAAAACTCAAGAAAAAGTAATAGATAGTAATATTACTATAGATAATAATTTTTTCATATTTAATTTTTTATTAAAAAATAACTCTTATATTTTATTTATAAGAGTTATTTATGCAAATAATATTTTTATAAAACATAATTTCTCAGGTTTTCTATTCTATCATCTAGATCTGGATGAGTTGAGAATAAAGCTTTGATTCATCATCTGTGTTTTGTATTGATTTTCATTGTGGCAAGTTTTGAATCATCATCTCATGATAGATTATACATCCTTTTTAAAGCCTCAAGTCAAGCAATCATATTTTCTTTTCAAACTAAGTTTGAACTTCATTCATCTGCTTTAAACTCTCTATGTCTAGAAAACCACATTACAATTAGAGATGCAAGTAGTCACAAAACTATATCAAGAACTATTGATGAAACAAAATATATCCATGAAGGACCAGAAGATTCTTCTCTGCTAAAATATGAATCTATAATATTGGCTAAAACTCTAGACAAAAATACAACGAATGTGTTTATAATTCATTGTAATAAGACCATTGTAACCATATCTCAATTTAGTATATGAGCCATCTCATGTCAAACTACTCATTTAATTTCATTTTCATTCATTCTATTTAGTAATCAAGATGAAACAGCTACTAAACTACTATTTTTTGAAGCTCATGTTGCAAATGCATTAAGTTCAGGTGAGTCGTAAATTCAAATTTCAGGCATTTTAATTCTGTTTTTTGCAGCTAAATCATAAACTACATCATAAAATAGTCTTTCTTTTTTACTTAAATCAAATAAGTTTTTTTCTTCTATAATTTGTATATTGTAAGCTCTTTTAGCGCTCCATTTTGACATCATTAAACTTATAAATGATCCTGTAAATCATACAACTAGAGCATAAATAAATATAGATGTATAATTTTGACCATATCATGATATATTAAATCAAAAAACACTTTCAAGTACAGCAATTACAATTCAAATAAGAATCATTATCGCGAGATTTGTAAGTAGGAATAAGAAAATTCTTTTAATCATTCACATATTTTATTTATTATTTATTAGTTATTAGTGGTTAGTTTATTTTATAGTCATAATGTCATTTGTCAAAATGAATTATCTAGTTTTGATTGTCAACCATCAAATTTTTCAGTATCCTTAATAAATAATTCAAGTATCTCTAAATCATATTTTATGTTATGTCCTATAATTGTAATATCTAAGTTTAAGAGAAGGTTAAGAAAATCAATTAATTCTTTTTTTTCTACTTTTGGTCAGTTATGAGCTACATTTATATAATAAATATTGTTGTCATCAAGCAAGATCGAAACTCAAACAAGTTCAGCTTTCATAATATCTAGTGAAGTTGTTTCTGTATCAAGAACTATTTTATCATAAGACTTAAGCTTGTTTTTTAGATTTTGAAGTCATTCACTATCCCCTATTATCTGAACATTTTTATTTAAATCATTCCATACCTTTTCTACTTTTCTCTCATTATTTGGGAGTAGACTATTAAATTCGTATTTTTTAAATAATTCTACTATTTTATCATTTAACAAACTATCATTGTAGAATTTATAATGTTCTAAATTAAAATCTCATAAATCAACATCTTTTTTAATTGTAGCTAGTGATTTTGATAAAAATGCTATTTCACGAGCATCTACAATCTTTTCAAGGGTTTTTCAAGAAAGTATTTTTTTCACTTCTTCATCATCTGTAATAACTCATGAATCAATAAACTCATAAATTTCTTCAAGTGTTCAAAGTTTATTTATAAGTGGAACTGCTTTTTTTGGACCAATACCTTCAATTCAAGGAATATTGTCAGATTTATCTCAAATAATTGCTAGATAATCAATTATCCTTTCAGGAATAACTCAAAACTTTTCAGTTGTTTTCTCAATATCAAATGTATCTTTTTTGATTGTATCATAGATTTTTACATTATCTCTGACCAGACTATATAAATCTTTATCTCAAGAAAGTATATAGATCTGATTTGATTTATCTTTTGATAATTCTGAAGCCAGAGTTGCTATAACATCATCAGCTTCTACCATAGGAACTTCAACTACATCCATATGAAATAGTGATACCATCTCATTTATATCATCAACTTGAGTTCTTAAATTATCTGGCATCCTATCTCTTGTAGCCTTATATTCACTATAGATTTGATGACGAAAATTTTCTCATCTTGCATCTCTTATAAACACAAGATAATCAGGATTATCTCTTATCAAGTCTTGCATAAAAAACTTAGCAACTCAAAAAATAGCATTTACTTGCTTTCATTCTTTTGTACTAAACTCAGGTAGAGCAAAAAACATACGGTAAATCAGAGCATTTCAATCAATTAAATAGATTTTTTTCATAAGTATTTATGTTTAAGATATATAATAATATAATTTATTTTTGACAAAAAAGAAAAAATATATAAATTTAATATTGACATCATTATTTTTTATTTTTTTATAAATTAATAATGCAACAAAGTTTTAATAACATTTCATCAGTAATTGAAGCAATATGATCATATAATAATCTATGAATTAATGAAATTTCAAACATAATTAAAATATTATTAAATAAACCCATTGATGATAAATGAAATATAGTTTATACTATATGAAGTGCATGAAGATGAGAACAATATTGAAAAATTGATGATTATGACTTAGTTATACTATGACAAAATAGTGAACAACTCGCAACTCAATTAACAGAAATAATAACAACTATTAAAAGAGAATGCTCTCTTTTAATAGAATTTAAAAGTGACAATGATATTGTTTTTTATGAAGATTCAAATACAAATTCAAAAACATTTTTCCCTTCTAGATTCCTTGATTATAAACTTATATATTGAAATATAAGATACATGAAAAAACTAGAAATACAATACTTACAGACAATTGAATCAATTGAAAGAAAATATTTAAAAGAATGGGCTTGAAGAATATGATATCATAAAAAATTATCAGTTGAATGAAAATGAAAATGGAAGAAAAATGAATATCATATAATTGATAGTAATTTAAGACAATTAAGTTACTATAGAGAGCCAAATTTTGAAATATCACTAAAAATATGACCTTTAAGGTATTTACAATATGTTGTAGTTAGAATTATAATGAATCATATTAGAAATAAAGAAATAACTAATATTGACCAAAGTAAAATATTTTGATGAAATATAAATGATAAATTAGATTATCTTTTAGATTTGTGAAAAATTAATGTTTCATTTATTGAAGAAGAAGAATTAAAATTTTTATATAATTTTTTATTAAAAATACACAATTTTATGAGTTATAATCATAAAAAAAATTGAGATTGAATATAAATTTAACAAATAATGAATTTAAAGAATTCATGGAAAAACTAGATAGATTTAATCATCTTGTTCATAAATTAAATACAAATTAAGAAACTTTTTTTTGCTTTTTTCAAAAAAAACATAAAATCTAGAAAATATAAATAAACAATTTTTTAATGTTAAAAGATTTTACTCTTGTAGAAAAGAAAAAACTCACTTATGATTTATTTGAAATGATTTTTGAAACTGAAGATAGTTTTAGTTTTATTCATGGGCAATTTATAACTTTTGTATTGCCTTGAATCTGATGAAGAGCTTACAGTATACTTGAAACAAATTGAAAATATATAAAACTAATAATAAAAAGGCTTGAAAATGGGAGGTGATGAAGCAAATTTATCTGTGATTGTAACCTTTGATGCATTTTAAAATGAGTATGACCTGCATGACATTTTACTCTTAAAGAAACTCCAAAAAATAAGCTTTTTATATGAACAGGAACTTGATTTGTACCTCTTTTTAATCAAATTAATTGAAGTTTAGAATTGTGATTAAAAGCTAATTTAAAATTACTTTTTGGTCTTAGAAATGAGCTTGATTTATTTTACGAAAAAGAATTAAGAGATTTAAAAAGTAATAATTCTAATTTTGATTATGATTATTATATTAGTCGCGAAAAAGTCTGAAATTATATACATTGAAGAGTTACAGAATTTATTACAAAAGAAAATATATCTATATATGAAGAGTTTTATTTATGTTGAATTCCTAGCATGATAGATAATTGTATAGAACTTTTATTGGCTTTATGAATAAAAAAAGACCAGATTTTTACAGAGAAGTATTAAATCATAACATCAACAATATTTAATAGATTTTCAATAAAATAATTATTTTCAATATCACTTTCATCTTTTATACAAACTCTTATTACTACAGCCAATTCTAGGTCTTCTTTTGTTAAGCATTTTAAAAAATTATAACTATCATGGTCAAATATATCAAAATATGATTCATCAGAATTAATTATCTCAGTATCTTTTACTTTATCTGAACAAACTCAATTAAGTATTAGTCAAAATTTATTTAAGTCAAAGTTTTCTCATACAGCATACTCTAAGAATATAGGATTATCTCCGTTTTCATCTATAAACGAATTTGGTATCATTATATCTCAAGTTTCTATATCTTGATTTCTAGCAATAAATGAACTTCAAAGTAATATAAACTTTTGTATTATATAATTTTCTTTGACATAAAATACTGTTTCTTTCAATTTTTCTATTTTACAATAAACAATAATAATACTATCAATTGAATCATCAGATTCTCTTTTTCAAGAATAAATCTCATATTCCGTAGTTATCTCTTTTTTAAGGGAAAATTTTGAAATAAGAGTATCTTTTATTATTGAGTTAGTTGTAAAAATAACTTTGTTATCTAAGTTCATATTTTTATTGTTATTATATAGTATTAGTGTTTTTTGTTTAATATTTTAATATATCAATTAGACAATACACACTATGAATTCATATGATTTTATTAAATCTTTTGAAAAAACAAAATTAATTATTAAAATTAGTGCGAATTAATAAATTAATTAAAACTGACTTTATTACTATATAGAAAACATGAACTCATACCTAGTACAAATTTTTTCTTTTTGAATAGCAACATTTTTAATTTGATATCTAATTACTCCTTATTATATAAATTTTCTTAAAAAACTTAAGTTTTGACAACAAATAAGAGAAGAAGCTTTGATTTGAAAGGCAATGGAATTTTTTAAGCTTCACAAAGATAAAGTATGAACTCCAACTATGTGATGAGCTATTATCTTGTTTATAATATTTTTTATGGTTTTAGTAAGTATAATCTTACAAAAATTATGATATGTTAACAATTCCCTTTTAAACCAAAAAGAGACTTACTTATGTTTATTTACACTAGCAACAGTATGATTTTTAGGTTTTATAGACGATTATATGAATATTAAATGAATCTGAAAAAAATGATTATCTGCTAGATTTAAAATGTTTTGGTTAATAGTATTTGCTCTTGCATGAAGTTGGTGGTTTTATTACAAACTTTGATGGAATGTAATTGATGAAAATTGAGATTATTTAAGAACACTGAAAATTCCATTTAAGCAAAGTATCGAGCTTTGAATATATTTTATTCCATTTTTTATTTTTGTAATTATTGCATCTGCAAATAGTGTGAATTTAACAGATTGACTTGATTGATTAGCTTGATGATTATTATTGTTTTGTTATTGAGTTTATGCATATATAACATATGATCAATGATTATTCTTATTATCTACACTATGCTTAGTAATAATATGAGCATTAATTGCATTTTTGTGGTACAATGTCAAACCTGCAGAGTTTTATATGTGAGATGTTTGAAGTTTAGCTTTATGAGCAAATCTATGAATAATTGCTGTATTAACTAATACTATAACAGTATTTTTAATCATAAGTTCAATTTTTATTTTTGAAACAATTAGTGTAATAATCCAATTAACAAGTAAGAAACTTAGGCATGGTAAAAAAGTATTTCGTATTGCTCCTTTTCATCATCATCTTGAAGCTATTTGACGGAAAGAAGAAACAATTGTTTTTAGAGTACGGTTAATATGAATTGTATTATCAGTAGTTTGAATAATAGTTTATCAGTTACAGTAATATATGTGATTTAAAATGATTAATGAGACTTTCAAATGTGAAAATTGTTCTAAAAATATAGCTAAACATCCAGAATGAAGTGCTAGAAATCATTGTCCATATTGTTTATATAGTAAACATCTAGATCTTAATATGCCTTGAGATAGATTATCTCTATGTCACTGACTAATGAAACCTGTTTGAATTGATAACAAAAAAAATAAATGATGGATGATTAAACATAGATGTGAAAAATGTAATAAAGAAATACTTAACAAACTAGCACCTGATGATGAATTTTTAGAGTTTGTAAAAATTAATAATAAAATATAATTATGAATAATTTAGAAGAATTTCTAAATAAATACTTCAAAAAAGATGATAATATTATACTTGCCTGTTCTACATGACCTGACAGTATGTATCTGCTTCACAAAATCCTTGAAACATCATACAAGGATAACTTAGTTGTGTGTTATTTTAATCATAAGCTTAGAAAAGAAGCTGATAAAGAGGAGGAATTTATTGAAAAACTTTGAAAAAAACTATGATTTCATGTTGAAATTTGAACTGCTGATATAAAAGCAATTCATAAAATTATTCCAAGTAAAAGTATAGAAGAAATTGCAAGAGAGAAAAGATATGCATTTTTTAATGCTATTTTAAATATACATAATTCTAAATATATATTAACAGCTCATCATCTAGATGATAAAATTGAAACTTTTTTCTTTAATTTACTTAGATGAAGTAAAATAACTGGATTAATCAATATGAAAGAGAAAAGTTGAGCTATTTTGAGACCTCTACTAAATATAACAAAAAATGATATATTGAAATACCTAGAAGTAAATAAATTAAAATACAATATTGATATAACAAATCTTGATAAAGAAATAACTAGAAATTATTTAAGACTTGATATTATTCCTAAATTATGAAAAATAAATTCAAATTTCAAAGAAAATATTTGAAATTTTATGAGTTATCTGGAAAATGTAAAAGATTTTATAGATATTGAAGTAGAAAAATTTTTGATAAAAGATTGAATATTTTCAGTAAAAGAGTTTAAAAATTTAGATTTATTCTTGCAAAAAGAAGTATTAAGATATATTTTCTTTCTAAGGAATAATAATTCAACCATATGACTATCTGAGAGTAATATTAATGAAATTTTGAGATTTATTAATTGAAAGAACAATAAAACTATAAAGGAATTAAAGATGCTCAAAATGAAAAAAGATGGGGATAAAATTTATTATTAATATGATATAAAAAATGATTGAGCAACATTGATCACTAACTGAAAAATTTATAAAAAAATGATTTTGGTTATACTTATTTACATACATTGTATCACCAATGTGATACATCGTAAAAATAATAATTTCTACAGATTTAACTGTTTCAGAAGTATGATTAATCTATTGAATAATAAGCTTAATTGTACTAGTATCAGCTTATCATGACTTATGAATAACAGAAAGTATAAACTACTTTATTCCAAAATTTGTAACTGAAAATAGGTATGATAAAGTTAAAACTCTTATTTTTTATTGATTTATTATTCAAATTTTTACTTGAGTAATTTTAGCATCTTTTTTCTATTTTTGAAGTAACTATTTAGCTATTAATTATTTTGAGTCTAAAGAAGCAATAGAAATACTGAAAATTTTTGCATTTTTTTTCTTAATTGTAAATTTTTTGCAAATAATTACTACATTTTTTTTGGCAATTCAAAATACATTTTATGCAAAAATAGTTGAGTTATTTAGAATGAGTTTTACTCTAATAACAACAATATTAATATTTATTTTAAACTACTGAGATATTATTACATATTCATATGCATGGCTATTTTGAGTTGTAATATGAACAATTTATGCAATAGTAAAATTTTATAAATCATACTATAAAAAATATTTGAAATGAGTTAAATTCAATTTTGAAATTGATATAGTAAAAGAAGTTTTTAAATATTCATTATTGGTATTTTTATCAGCTCAAGCTTGAACAATTTTATGACAAATAGATATGCAAATGGTCATATATTATCTTTGAACTGAATCAGCTTGATATTATACAAACTATTTAAGTATAATAAATATACCATTTATGCTTATATGACCAATGTTTGGTTTATTATTACCTGTAATATCTGAATTAAATTGAAAAAATGAAAATAACAAAATACTTGCTGTAAAAACAATTTTTGTAAAACAATTTATAAATATAGCTATATTTAGTAATATACTTTTTTTTGTTTTTGCAGAAATAATTGCATTTATACTTTTTGGAGAAAAATTTATTATGTCTTGAACTATTTTAAAATACTCAATTTTATTTTTAGTTTTTAACTATTTATTGCATATAAATTTTCAAATTTTGTCTTGAATTTGAAAAGTGAAATATAAATTATATATTATGTTATTTGCAATAGTGTCAAACATAATTATGAATTACATATTTATTAATAAAATATGAGTAGCTTGAGCTTCATTAGCAACATGAATTTGATGGATAATTATATGGATTTTATCAGAATACTATTTATGAAAAAAATTCTTAATAAAATACAGTGTTATAAGTCATATGAAAAACTTA
>SAAG01000130.1 GCA_010119095.1 Candidatus Altimarinota bacterium | reverse complement strand
AATGCTTCTATGATATGATGAGATAGAGTTAATTTAAATATATCATCATACATGTTAGCTAAATTTATGTATTGAAATTGAGGTAGTGAATATTATGATTCAAATCACTGGATTTCTCAAAAAGTGAAAAATACAGATCTTTACAAAGAAAAAGTTAATGATTTAATAGAAAAGATGAATGTTACAAAATCTCAAGTAATAGAATGAGAACCGTTATTTGGTTGAGATTGAGTATGAAGTATTCCTGAAGAGTTTGATTTCTGAACTAGTTTCTGATCTATTATATGAACAATATCAGGGGTAAGAAATAATGATGGGACAATAACAACTACTTTTAATAATAATGATTCATATGTATTTAATAGTAAAGATAGACTTTGAGAACCAATAACAAACCCATTTAATATAATGTGAAAATACTATCAAGATAGAGGGTATTGAACACCATTTAATTGGGAGCTAAACATCGTTGAAACTTTTAAATACTAATTAAATAATTATGAAAAAAATAATAAAAATAATATTTACAATATTAATATTGTTGTTAATGTTTGGACTTTATGTATGGGGAATGTCATATTTAGATTGGAAAAAAGAAAATGCACAAGTGTTACAAGAAGTGTATACAAATTTATGAGAAAATCATCAAATATGAAAATATCATAAAGTAAATAGTATATGCAGTAAAGATGAAAAAATAGGATGTTTAAATTGAGAAGTTAAATGAATAAAGATAATTGATAATAAAGAGTACTATTTATATGTTAATTTATATACTTATGAAACAAAAGGTTGAAAAATAAATGAAGAGTTAAAGGTGTTGGGTTATAATTATAAATTATTTTATGCGAACAAAAATATTTTTGTTCAAAAAGAGCAAGATATTCCAAAATACTGATACTTATTAAACAATGAATTAAAATTTTATTCTGAAAATGATTTATCAAAATTACCACAAGAACAACAAATTATATTTAAGGAGTTAGAAAAAACTCCATCAATAATTATTGATGGAGTTGATTATACTAAGAAATAGTTTAATGATAACTCTCAAAATGAGAGTTATCATTTTATAATATCTAAAATAACAAATAATGTATATAAAAAAAATAAAAGTGAAAAACTTTAAGTGTTTTGATGAGAATGAAGTAGAATTTTCAATTCCAAACTGAAAAGAATGAAGTTGATTAAATATTTTTGTATGAGAGAATAATAGTTGAAAATCTTCTTTATTTGAAGCAATGCATTTTATAAGAAATCAAGCAAAAAAAGATATTAGAAAAATTTGAAAAGATGATTGAAACGAGTTTTATGTTGAGCAAACTTTTGTTTGAAATATAGAATCTAATATTGATAATTTTGTTCAAGAAAATAAAAAGGAATCTTTTAAAAAATGTTTACTTGAAGAAGATTGAAAAATTTGCTTTAAAGTAAGAAGAGATTTTAAAAATGAATCTGAAGCAAAAAAAGTATTATTTTTGGAAGATTGAACATATAAGAATAGTACATGAATTGATTGAGTATTTCAAAAGTTTTTTCAAATCAGTAATATATGGGCAGATACAAACCCAGAAAACGAAAGTAAGTTTTGATCAACAACAATTTGTTGAAATTTATTAGCAGATATTTCAGAAAAATTTAAGTCAGATAATGAAGATTATGATAATTTTTTGTCTGAATTCAATAAAATGTTTAATGATGATAGTTCATGATTACAACTAGATCTTAATAAAGTTGCTTCTGAAACGGAAGAAATTTTAAATGAACAATTTTGAAATGCAAAATTAAAATTTAAATTTAATAATCCAGAACCAAATATTCTTTTTAAAAATATACAAATATTAGTAAATGATTGAGAAGAAACAGACATTTCAGAAAAAGGACATTGATTACAAAGAACTATTATTCTTTCATTACTTCAAGTTTATGCGAAAAGAATTACACAAATAGAAGACTGAGAATGAAATGTAGTTATAAAACCACATTTCTTATTTATAGATGAACCTGAAATGGGACTACATCCTCAGGCTCAAAAAAAATTATTTAATGCATTGAAGATATTATCAAAAACTCATCAAATTTTTATAAGTACACATTCAGAAAATTTTATTTCATTAGATGTAATAGAAAATATTTATAAATTAAATAATAAAGAAGATAGAATCATAATTAATTCAGTAAAAAATTTTGATATTGATTTAAGGGAAAATAGAAATTTCTTTTTTCATCATCACAAAATATTTTTTACTGATAAGGCGATTTTTGTTGAATGAATTGATGATTATGAAAGATATCCGATTTTTTGTGAATTAAATAATTACAAAGAGTTAAAAAAAGATTTTTATTTAATGAATTGATGTTCTGCTCATAAAAAATTCAGAGAATTTTGTGATTATTTTTGAATAAAGTCTTATTTTATA
>SAAG01000037.1 GCA_010119095.1 Candidatus Altimarinota bacterium | reverse complement strand
TGAATTCCATACTTTCAAAACTTTGTGTGAAGTCAATTTAAAAAAGTAAAAGACAAAGATTGAAATATAAAGAAAGTTAGAAATGAGGATGCTTACACTCCATGAGCAGTTAGAAGTATGTGTTGTAGACTACAACTTGATTTAAAAGAATTATTAAAAAGATGAAATTGACTTTTTGGTTCTGCAGAGATGACATGAAGTATCGGAGTTGTTACATTAAATATGGCAAGAATATGATATGAGCATAAAGGAGATATGGATGCATTCAAAGATAGACTTCTATATCTAATGAATCAAGCAAAAGCATCATTAGAATTAAAAAGAAAAGAGTTAACAAAATGGTTAGATAGTGGACTTTTTCCTTATACAAAAAGATATTTACATCATTTTAGAAACCATTTTTCTACAATATGAATTAATGGTATGAATGAGGCAATATTGAATTTTACACATTGAAAAGAAGATATATCAACAAAGTCTGGTAAAAAAATGGCAATTGAGATTATGGACTATATGAGATCTAAATTAAAAGAGTATCAAGAAGAGACAGGGAATCTATACAATCTAGAAGCTACTCCAGCTGAATGAACTACTTATAGATTTGCAAGAGAGGATAGAAAACAAATCCCAGATATAATCCAAGCATGAACAGAGAAAGCTCCTTATTATACAAATTCTACACAATTACCAGTTTGATTTACAGATGATGCATTTGAGGCACTAGATTATCAAGATGATTTACAATGTAAATATACATGAGGTACAGTACTACACTTATATCTATGAGAAAAAGTAACTGATTGAAATGCTTGTAAAAATCTAGTTAAAAAGGTAATAGAAAATTATAGATTACCATACATTACTATAACACCAACATTTTCTATATGTCCTAAACATGGTTATATATCTTGAGAACATGATTATTGTCCTATGTGTGATAAAGAGATATGATATACATGAGAGGAATTTGATTTAGAAACAAGAGATGTTTACACTGCAAAGAAGTCTAGAATCCTAAATTAGCATTGATAAAGGATTACAAGATAAATGAGAATTATTCTCATAATAACAATCTTTATTTTTTAACTTTTTTACTATGACACCAGCTGTATTAGCACCACAAAGAACTAAATGTGAAATCTATACTAGAGTAATGTGATATTTTAGACCAGTAAGTCATTTTAATATTTGAAAGAAATCTGAGTTTTATTCTAGACAATATTTTAAAGAAGAAAAAAGTTTTAATTCAAAATTTATAGATTGTTATTCTTGTGGACAATGTTAATTTGAGCATTAAAAAAAACTACATTACTTGATTATCCAGATAAAATTGCCACTATTATATTTACAGTTTGATGTAATTTAAGATGTGGCTTTTGTCATAATAAAGAATTTGTATTACCAAATGAAATAAAAAAAATTGATGATTTGATACCAGAAAAAATATTTTTCAATTTTTTAAAGACAAAAGTTTGAGTTCTTGATTGAGTAGTTATTTGTTGATGAGAACCAACTGTTCATAAAGATTTGTATGACTTTTGTAAAAGTATAAAAGATTTATGATTTTTGATAAAGATAGATACAAACTGACAAAATCCAAAGATCTTAAAAAAACTTATTAATGAAAAATTGGTTGATTATATTGCTATGGATATAAAAACAAGTTTTTTAAACTATCAAAAAGCAACTTGAGTTAAAGAAGATATAGAAAATTATAAAGAAAGTATAGAGTTATTGATAAAATCATGAATTGATTATGAATTTAGAACTACTTTAGTAAAAGGAATTCATAATCTTGAAGATATATTAGAGATTTCTAAAACAATAAGTTGATCAAAAAAGTATTACTTGCAAAATTTTAAAGGATGAAATACTTTAGATGACAATTTTTGTTGAACTAGTTTTTCTCTTGAAGAACTTTATGAGTTTGAAAATATTTGTAAAAAATATGTTGAAAATGTGCATATTAGGGAATATGACCAATAGTATTATTTTTATCTATTAGACCTACTAACTAATTACTTTGTCTATGAAAAGAGCAGATGTAAAAGTATGATTTGCATGTAATAATATGTGTGATTTTTGTGTTCAATGAGATAAGAGAACAAAGTATCCACCAAGAAGTATTGATGAGATAAAAAAGATACTTGATGATGAGTATAAAAATGGATCAAGGGGACTTGTATTTACCGGAGGAGAACCAACCGTTCATAAGAATTTAACAGAAGCTATCAGGTATGCAAAAAAGCTTTGATATGAACAGATTCAAATTCAATCAAATTGAAGAAATTTTGAGAAATTGGATTATGTGAAAGAGCTTATAGAAGCTTGAGTAACTGAATTTTGACCTTCTATCCATTGATTTAAGCCAGAGACACATGATAAACTCGTTAAAGCTCCATGAGCTTGGCAACAAGTAGTTAAGGGACTTATAAACTTAAAAAACCTAAAACAATATGTATTAATAAATTCAGTTGTTACAAAGCAAAATTATAAAGAAATCCCAGAACTTGCAGCTTTATTAGTTAAACTATGAGTAGCTCAATTTCAGTTTGCTTTTGTACATATACTGTGAAGTGCAGATAAAAATAAAGCGACCGTTGTTCCTAAAAAATCTGATGCAATTCCATACATAAAGAAGTGACTGGATATATGAAAAAATGCTTGAGTTGTATGTATGACTGAAGCAATTCCTTTTTGTCTAATGCAGTGATATGAATGGGCAATAGCAGAGTACAATTTTATGCCAGAAACTACTGTAGTAGATGCGGAATATAGAACAGAATCTTATGCTGATTATAGATGGAATGAATGAAAAGCAAAAAGAGAAGAATGTAAAAGTTGCTCTAAGTTCAAAATTTGCGAGTGACCATGGAAGGAATATCCACTTATTTACTGATGGGATGAGTTTCAGCCTATTTAATATTTTAATAGATACTTACTGTAAGTATCTATTTTTTAATTAAATTCTTTGAAATTTAAGATATTTTAATATAATATCATTTGTTAATTATAATAATAAAAAGTCCATATGAAATTTAATTTAGATAATTTAGTTGTAGAATACAATAAACTTGAGGAAGAACTAGCTAATCCAGAGGTTTTTAAAGATCAAAAAAAAGTAAAGGAAGTTGCTATGAAAAAAAAGCAATTGGAAGAGTCTGTAACTTTGTATAAAGAATATAAAAAAATCAATGAGGCTTTGGATGAAGCTGTTGAGATGATTAATTCATCAGATTTAGAGATGAGAGAATTAGCTTTGATGCAAAAAGAGGAATCAGAAGGTCAGATAGCAGACTTGGAAGAAAAATTAAAACTTGCATTACTTCCAAAAGATCCAAATGATGAGAAAAATATAATTGTTGAAATAAGAGCCTGAACTGGGGGAGAAGAAGCTGCATTATTTGCATGAGAATTGGCTCGTGCATATTTAAGTTTTGCAGATGAGTTATGATACAAAGTAGAAATTGATGAGCAAAGTGATGCTGACTCAGGTTGAATTAAAGAAATGATTTTTGAAGTAAAATGAGAAGGAGCATATAGTAAATTTAAATATGAAGCTGGAACTCACAGAGTTCAAAGAATACCAGAAACAGAAAATAAATGAAGAGTACATACTTCAGCTATTACAGTAGCTGTATTGCCAGAGGTTGATGAAGTAGATGTAGAAATTCGTCCAGAAGATATAGAAATGAGTTTTTGTAGAGCATCAGGGGCTGGATGACAACATGTAAATAAAACAGATAGTGCGGTACATTTAAAACATATTCCTTCTGGTGTTGTTGTATTTTGTCAGGATGGTAGAAGTCAACATCAAAATAGAGAGAAAGCATTTCAGATATTAAGAAGTAAATTGTATGCATTTGAAGAAGAAAAAAGAGCAAGAGAAAGATGAGAAGAAAGACTTTCTCAAGTAGGTTCATGAGACAGGAGTGAAAAAATAAGAACTTACAACTTTCCACAAGACAGAGTTACTGATCACAGAATAGGTCAGAATTTTTCAGGAATTCCTATAATTATGTCAGGTAGATTAGGACCAATAATTGATGCTCTTGCAGTTGCTGATCAAACAGAGCAGTTAGAAAGAGCTAGTAGGGGAAATTAATTTATAAAAAATAAATATGGTGCATATTTGAACAAGAGAAGAATATTATAAAAGAAAATGAGAAGTGGACATTTATTGAAAAGATAATTGTCCTTTTTGTGATATAGAATGACAAAAAGAACAGATTTTATGGGAATGAAAAAAATGGTTTATAATCCATAATATGTTTCCTTACTCTTGAACAGAAAAACATATTATGGCTGTTCCGTATGAACATAAAATTAATTCAATAGAATTAAGCGATGATGAACTTTTGGAAATGAAAGATATATATAGCTTTGTAAAAGATTATTTTTGAGAGGAAAATTATTTTTCATGTACTAGAGAATCTATGTGAAACAGAAGCATAGAGCATTATCATATGCATTTTGTTCCTGGTAGGTTGCAATGAAAGTATCTAAGAAAGATGCTTGAAAATCAAGGTTATCCAATAGTTCAAGAATTGGATATTAATGAGAAAAAATATGTAAAATAAAGTTGCTTTTCAATTAAAAATCGATAAAATTGTGCAAGTTTGAAAACTAATTTATGTACTACCTTTTAATCCTTAAATTATGACACAACAAGATCAACATTATTGAGCCGAGGATATACAAGTATTGGAATGACTTGAACCAGTAAGAAAAAGACCTTGAATGTATATCTGATCTACAGATGAGACATGATTACATCATCTTGTTTGGGAAATCGTTGATAATTCTATAGATGAGGCTATGGCTGGGTATTGTGATGAGATAACAGTTACTATTTGAACTGATTGATCATGTACAGTTGAAGATAATGGTAGATGAATTCCTACAGAAATACATTCAAAAACGGGAAAATCTACACTTGAAACTATCCTTACAGTATTACATGCTTGAGGTAAGTTTGGTGGTAGTGGGTATAAAGTTTCTTGAGGTTTACATTGAGTTTGATCAAGTGTTGTTAATGCCTTGTCAAATAAGATGGAAGCTTGGGTTCATAGAGACTCAAAGATATTTTATCAAGAATTTAGAAGATGAATTCCTGTTGAAAATGCAAAAGAAATCTGAAAAACTACTAAAACATGAACTATTATCAAATTTTTTCCTGATGATTCGATTTTTAAAGAATCAATTATATTTAATAATAAGACAATAGTAAATAGACTTAGACAACAAGCTTATCTTACAAAATGAATAAAAATCAATTTCTTTGATGAGAGAACTGAGTACAAATATAGATTTTTCTTTGAAGGATGAATTAAATCATATGTAAACTTTTTAAATAAAAACGAAGATGCTATTGGAGAAGTATTTTATGTTGAAAAAGAAAAAAATGATATCAATGTAGAAGTTGCAATGCAATATAACAAAGAATTTTCAAACAATATAATTTCTTTTGTTAACAATATACATACTCCAGAGGGATGAAGTCATATGGTATGATTTAGAACTGCTCTTACAAGAACTATAAACAGATATGCAAGAGATAAATGAATTTTGAAAGAAAAAGATCAAAACTTAACAAATGAGGATGTAGTAGAAGGACTTACTTGTGTAATCTCAGTTAAAGTAATAGATCCACAATTTGAATGACAAACTAAATCAAAACTTGGTACTGCTGAGGCTAGATGAGCTGTTGACTGAGTATTTTGAGAAAGATTTTTAGAATTTTTAGAAGAAAATCCAAGTGAAGCAAAAAATATATGTGAAAAAGTATTCTTGGCTGCAAAAGCTAGACTTGCTGCAAGAGCTGCAAGAGATACAGTTATAAGAAAATGAGCTTTGGAAGGTATGACTCTACCTTGAAAATTGGCTGATTGTTCAAGTCGTGATCCAAAAGTATCTGAGATATATATAGTCGAAGGAGATTCGGCAGGTTGATCTGCTAAACAATGAAGAAATAGAGAGATACAAGCTATACTTCCATTAAGAGGTAAAATCCTAAATACAGAGCAAGCTCGTCTTGATAAGATGTTTTGAAATAATGAGATAAAAAGTATGATTATTGCATTTGGTACTTCAATTGGTGAAAGTTTTGATATATCAAAACTTAGATATCATAGAATAGTAATAATGACAGATGCTGATGTAGATGGAGCTCATATCAGAACTTTACTTATGACTTTCTTCTTTAGATATATGAGACAATTGATTGATTGAGGATATATATATATTGCTCAACCACCACTTTACAAATTGTCTAAATGAAAGCAAAGTTGGTATGTGTACTCAGATGATGAAAAAGAAAAAATTATGGCTGAACACTGAATAGTTTGAGAAAATATACAAAGATATAAAGGTCTCTGAGAAATGAATCCTGATCAATTATGGGAAACAACTATGGATCCAGCAGTAAGGAAGATGTACAGAGTAACTGTTGAAGATGCTACAAAGGCAGATGAGATGTTTAAAATACTTATGTGAGATGAAGTAGCTCCAAGAAGGAGATTTATCCAATCAAGGGCTAAATCAGTTAAAAATTTGGATGTATAATGTTAGAAAGCCCTTTTTAAAAAGGGCTTTTTTTATGAATAATAGTTGAAAAATATGGAAGAGAATAAAAAAAATGAAATTATCTTTGAATTAAAAGAAATTACATCAAAACAATATAAAAGCATGGAAGCTATAAATCTATTAAAGGAGTGAATTTTTGCTTTTGAAAATGATAAATATTATTCCACACTAGCGATTTATTCTATTTTTTTAGAAAAATACCTTAGAGACAAATTAATTGAAAAAGAAAAAGGATGAATAGATTTAGATTTTGATATATATGATAAAATAGAAAAACAAATTGAAGATGAATTAAATAGAAAATGAGATAAAAAGAACTGATTAACATTTTATGATATATCTGAAAAACTATTTTGATCAGAGTCTGAAGAAAATAAAGAATTAAAAAGAATTTATAAAGATATAAGAATTCCTTTATTACATGGTTTATTTTCTAGATTAGCTTGGAATTTATGATTAAACAAAGATAAGAATTGAACAATTTTTAATAATTGAGAATATAGAGATAAAAAAATGAATGAGAGTAGCTCATTATTAAGATGAAATCATTTGAATAATATTTTAAAAGATGAAGCTGAGCTAATGTCTAAGTTTATTATTGAGTTAATTAATTATTTTGAAGAAAATTTATAATTTAATTTTATGACTTATGGAAAATTTTATAAAATCAATAATAACAATACTTATTTGTGTATTTTTTATTTACATATGAATATTTTTATATAATATTTTTGATTATTATTTTGTTTATATAGATACATCAAGTATTAAGCTTTTATGATGATATTATTATAATATATTTGATAATAATATATATTTTCAAATATTACTGGGAATTATTTTCATATTTATACCATTACTAATAATCGGATTTTTTAAAAATTTTGCATATGTATCTATTGATTGATTTTATAAATATTCTTGGAAAGTTAGAAACTATATTTTCGACCCATTAGCTATTTCATTAGGTATAATTTTTTTTGTAATAGCATATTTTTTTCTATATCAATTTACTATTGCAATTGCAATTTTATTTTATGATATATTTAATATTAGATTTTTTCTAGATTTTCACATTATATTAGTTTTTGGTTTAATTGTATTGTTTATATTCTTATGAAAATTATATTGAAAATACCTAGATTTGTTATTAAAATATAATAATTATATTATATTTTTTACTATATTCTTAATAACTATATTATTTACAATAAAATCAGATAAAATAATTTTTAATGATGAAAATTTATGTTTTAATAATGAATGTTTTTTATATTCTGATATTGAAAATATAAATATGGATTCTAGTAGTTATAATATTGAAATAGTACTAAAATCTGTTAATACAAAAATACCAATAAAGTTTTCAAGAAATGATATGATTGCTTTTTCTGAATGTGATGGAGATGATGATTGACATTCATATTGTAATGATATTCATGAACCTATATTAGATATAAATGATAGAATATTGTATATTCTTAAAGAAAATGATAATCATAACGATACAACAGTTCCTGGTCAACTTTTTGAGCAAAAAAACTTTGAAAAAACTCTTTATTATATAATTTCAGAAGAAAGTATAAACAGAGATGAAGCATATATATATTATCCAGATTATTTGGATGATGATTGGAAGCTAGTATTACATAATTTATATAAAAAAACTAATTTAATACCTAAAATAGTTGATAAGCTTTAAATTCTAATTAATTTTATATGCTTAAATACATCAAAGACTTAACAGATGAAACTATATATGATAAGGATGATTATTCTATTATTAAGTTAAAATCAAATGATTTAATTGTCGTTTATAAATGAGAAATTATTTATGATAAACCATTTAATCAAAATAAATATTATCAAACATTATGATTTTTTAATAATTATGTTGATGATAAGGAATTCACATCATTCTTGATTTATTTAGATTATTATATGTCAAAAAGTTATTGAGTGTGAATATCAATTATAACAGATAGAACAATATGATTTGATGAACCAGAAAAAATGTTAGATATATTGGTTTATATCTTAAACAATTATGAACCATATAAAAATACTTATAGTTTTAATGATTGAATAGTATTTGAAAATAAATATCATGATAAACTGGTTTGAAAAAGAGAAGCAATTATTAGTTCAGCAATCTATCATTTATTAAAATTAAATAATTATTTAAGAGGGAGATATAATTACAAAAAGTATTACAATCTGTGTTTAACTTACCTCGATAGTGATTTTAAATATTTGTTTAATAAATATAAAGAAGAATGACATTGAGCTAGTTATAAAAAGTTACAAGACGAGTATATCTTATGAGAGATGATGTATGATGTTCCATATCATATGCATATTTACTTTTGATATGAGGATAAACAATGGACTGCTTTTTCTACTTGAGGATATTTAGATTGCATTTTGAAATAAAAAACTTGCAATATTTTAGAATATACTATAATATAAGTATACATATTTTCTAATGCACTCTAAAATATGGATAAAATTATAAAATATTCAATAGATAAAATTTGGGGAGTTTCTTTGGATTATAAGAGATATCTATATAATGATTTAGTAGATATAAATGAAAAGATAGTTTGAGTTGTTTGATTGAGATGAGTTTGAAAGACTACTTTACTGTTACAGATAGCAAATCAAAACAAAGAAAAATCAGTTTATTTTTCTATGGATAGTGTGTTTGTTAAGTGAAAAACTATATTTGAAATTGTTGAAGAACTGTATAATAATTTTGGTTTTAGATACTTTTTTATAGATGAGGTTCACAAGTACAAAAACTGGGAACAAGATTTGAAGACTTTATACGATTTTTTTGATGATATAAAGATATATTTTTCTTGAAGTTCTTCTATTGATTTGATTAAATGAAACTATGATTTATCTAGAAGATGACTACTTTTTCATCTAAATAAGTTTTCCTTTAGAGAGTTTTTGTATTTGAGATATGATGTGTTATTTGAAAGTATCAACTTAGAAGACATCTTTATAAACTATAAAAAGTTATCTTCCTTTTATTATTCAAAAGAAAAAAAATTAGTATGATATTTTAAAGAATATCTTTTGTATTGAGAATTGGGGTTTACTTATGAAACAGATGAGAAGTATTATAATGAAAAGTTTTGAAATATAATAAATAAAATTATTTATGAAGATATTTCATCTTTTTATAGATTAAAAACAGAAAATATTTATTATTTTTTTGAGATCTTGAAATTTATAGCAAATTCTTCTCCTTCAGATGTGAATTATTCAAACATAGCCAAATTGTTGCAAACAACACCAGATACAATTAAGTTATATATTAATATCTTGGTTGAAATAGGACTTCTAAATATATTTTGAGTTGAATGAAAAAT
Organism: Candidatus Altimarinota bacterium; assembly: GCA_010119095.1. GTDB lineage: Bacteria > Patescibacteriota > Gracilibacteria > BD1-5 > UBA6164 > Altimarinus. Next base: position 2,540 of record SAAG01000037.1, on the reverse strand, counting down.
CTCAGTAAATCTCAGAAAAACAAAAAAGATTTTATTTGAATTAACTGCATTTTTGTCATATTTTTCAGATAGTTTGAACATCGAAAATACTATAGGAACTCTAAGAGAAAGCTTTGTAGTATCTATGTTAAATAAGAATTGAAGTATATTTTATCCAGAAAAATGAGATTTACTTTTTGTGTATAATAAAAATAAATATATACTTGAAATATGATGAAAAAATAAGACACTTAAGCAGATTAAAAATGTAGAAAATTCTTTTTTGATTAAGGATGACATAGAAATAGCAAAAGAAAGAGAAATTCCTATATGGTTATTTTGATTTATTTATTAAAAATTTATGAAACTACTAAAAATCCTCCTTATATTATTTATTCTCCTTATTTGAAGCAAGACTTTTGCTTATTATTATGATGAGTATAAAACTTATGATAAGTCTATAAGGATAAACACTTTTTCAATGAAGTTGAGTTATTATGAAAAATGAATAAAAATTTGAACAATGAATGTATCAACTTGAGACGATAAGCATCCTACTCCACTTGGGAGATTTAAAATAAGCACAAAAAGTGAATCGATGCTTTCAAAATCAGCTTGAAAACTTATGCCATATCGGATGGAGTTTTTAGATTGAGTGTACGGTATACATGCACTTCCTGAAGATTATAAGGGAAACTTGGATACAAAATCAACTATATGAACTGAAGCCGCGGGTTGATGTGTGAGACTAAACAAAGAAGATGCAAAAAAACTTTATAAATGGGCAAAAAAATGAACAACAGTCTTGATTGCTTATGATAAATCTGAGTATGCTTCAAAAGATGATGAAAAAGTAATAAAAAACTATTATTGATTTATAAATGCTTGAAAATATAAAGAAGCATATAATCTAAAGGCTGATAAAAGAGTTGCATTTTCAGACTTTAAAAAGATTTATAAATGATATAAGGTAAAGATAATCAGTATAAAGAAAAATAAAGATTTAGATTTTATAGTTAAGACAGAGCTTTATAAAGGGGATACCTTAATTAAAAAATCAACAGCAGTATTTCAAATTTCTCTAGGTAGGATAATAAAATCATATATAAAAAAGTAGACTATTTACAAAATTCTTTTTTATTTCATAAAAATATATCAAAATATTTGCATTTAAAAAAAATGTATAGTAGAATTTATTTACAGTTAAATTATATTATAACAATATTTGATATGTTTAAACTAAGAAAAGAAACAAATTATGATTTGTTACATTGGTCTTTATTCGTAGCTTGTGCATTTACTTTAACTTTTAAAATAGTTGAATTATCTGTAAGTAAAAGTATGGAAATATTTGCAACTCAACCAGAGTTAGCTCAATACTCAGTTTTTATAAAAATTTTCGGTTAATTTTTATAAAAATTTAAGGATTTGATAATAAATATACAATATAAAAATAAGTACCTTTTTAAAAGGTACTTATTTTTTGGTAAAAATATTTTGCAAAACAATATAAAGATGTATAATATCGGTACTTTTATTACATAACTATGCAAATATGCTTTGAGTAGTAATACCTATTGTTTTATTATTAGCACCAATTGCTATAATAGCTTTATTTTGAGCTAGATGAATTGTTGCAGCAATAATTTTTGATTTATTTTTAATTAGTTTGTCTGTAAGAATAGTAAAGCCAAATACAGTTAGAACAGTTGAATTTTTTTGAAAATTTAATCGTATACTTAGATCAGGTTTAAACTTTATTATTCCAGTTTTTGAGACTACAAAGGAACAAGTATTATATAGAATAAATTTTCCTGTAGATGTTGATTGAGTAACAAGTGATAATGTAACTGCATATATTGGGTTAAATGTAATATATTATGTTGATGATGATAAAGATGATAGTGAAGAATGAGCGATATTTAAATCAGTTTATAAGATTACTGATTCAAGAACGATGATAAAATCTATAATTGATCAAGAACTTAGAGGTATGATAGTTACTTTTAATCACAAAGAAGTTTTTGGTAAAAGAGAAGAAATAGGTAATGAAATAGAAGAAAAACTTAGAGAAAAATTATCAAGTTTTGGTTATAAACTGGATTCTATACAAGTTAGAGATGTTAAGCTTGAATCTTCAGTAATGGCAGCAATGAACAAAGTAGTAGAATCAGAAAAACTTAAAGAAGCTGCAATGAATCAATGAGAATCAGAAAAAATTATGCAAGTTAAGAGAGCTGAAGCAGAAAAAGAAACTAAAATCTTGTTATGACAAGGTATGGCAGGTCAGAGGATGGAGATTGCTAGATGATTTAAAGAATCAGTTGATATGATTAAATCATCAGATTCTAAGCTTGACTGAGCAAAAGTATTGGAATTCTTACTTGATTCAAGTAGAATCGAAACACTTTGAAATATTGGGGACAATCAAAATACAAAATTGATTTACTTAAATGAAGATCTAGAGGGTAGATGAGCAAAAGCTAGAGATAAGAAGCTTATAGCTTGAAGCGATATAATGTAATTATTTGAAATATTTATCTAAAATATACAAGCTCCTC
>SAAG01000002.1 GCA_010119095.1 Candidatus Altimarinota bacterium | reverse complement strand
TTACCATTTCGTCTGTTATTCAAGTTATATTTGTATTTAGGTCTGGTATTTTTATACCTGGATTAACCAAAGTAGAAAATTCTTCTATTATCTCAAATGTAATTTCATCAAATTTTACTAAAGCAATTTCTATAATAAAATCTTTTTCTTTTGATAATCCTGTAGTTTCTAGATCAAGAGCAACAATCATGATATATAATTAGTAATTAATAACTGTTTTTTTAAAGACATATCTATCATATACAATAAATTTTAAAAAGAAAATCATTGTTGTAACAATAAAAATCAATAAATAAAAATTTGTTCTTAAATAATTCTTAATCATAACTACTAATATGTAGTTTAGTGCTGAAAATAACAATAAAATAACAACATATTTTACAAAAACCGTATGAGAATATCATTTTTTAAAAGTAAATTTTAAAGAAATAATAAAGTTTATAATAGTAATTATCAAAATCGAAATAAAATATGAAATATCTTTTGATAATAAAAAAAAGCTGATTAATATGTAAGTTAAGCCCATATTTATACCATATGTTGCTACTCATGAAAAAAAGAATTTAACAAATTTAATCATAAAATCTTGATTAATAAATTATAAGAATATAATAACTAATAATTAACAATAAACAATAATAATTAATGAAAAAGGTTTTATCTCTAATTACTATATTTTTTATCTTATTTGCAAACAAAGCTTTTGCAATTTCTTATCGTGATGATATAAAATTAGATCTAAATCCAAGTGTAGAAAATACTTCAAATAACATAAATTGAGCAAGATTAATAGAAAAATACTTAAAAAAATTGAAAACTGAAATTGAAACATTTAATGAAAAATATGATATTAATTGAGATTCTGAAATAAACAATTTTTTAAAAAAAATCGAGAGGATGATTCTTGCCTTGAGAAAAATACAAACAATAAGTGTCGAAAAAAATACAGCAGAAGAGGTAATGAGAAGTATAATCGATGAACTTAAAACATTAAATCCAAGAGTAAAATCATATTTAAAACTTAAAAAAAGTCTTGTTGAAATAGAAACAATGAAATCAAAAAATAAGTATGTAGATTTATCAAAAAGACTTTCCAAAAGCTTAAGTATATTTACAATAGAGCTTTCTTTGAAAATGAAACAAGGGAATCAAGAAAACAAGGATTTGATAATAGAACATATTAAAAAACTTGAAAGTGAAAATAAAAGATTAATAAATTTTAATTCTTTATCATTTAATTCATCAAATGATGTCAAAAATAGCTTTATAGCTATTTTGAAAAATATCAGAAATGAGGTTAGAGAAATAAAAAAACTGATAGATTAATCTATCAGTTTTTTTATTTGGAGTTTATTAAATAATCAGTCTATTTCTTTGTTTGATAAGTGTTTATATCACCCTATTTCTAAAGTTCATAGTTCAATATTTTCAATTCTAATTCTTTTTAATCTCTTTACTGTTCACTCAACAGCTTCAACCATCCTTCTTATTTGTCTATTTCTTCACTCTTTTAGTACTATAAAAAATTTTCCTGAACTTATTCTTTTTATATCTGCTTTTTTTGTCTTTTTTCAAAGTATAAATACTCATTTTCTCATCTTTTCTAATTGTTCATCATTTATTGGTCAAAAAGTCTCTACTACATATTCTTTTTCATGTTCATACCTAGGATGCATCAAAAAATTAGCTAATCTACCATCATTTGTAAGGATTATAAGCCCTGTAGTTTCTTTATCTAATCTACCTATTGGAAAAACTCTTTCCTTGATGTCTACAATGTCTAAAATAGTTTTTTCTCATGTTGATGCACAAGTTGTTACAATTCCACCTGGTTTATTAAGTTTATAGTAGACAAGATTATTTTGTTCTTCGACAGCTTCTTCCATAAATTTTACATCATCAACTTCTGGATCAATCATATCTCATATCTTGGCTTTTTCTCAATTGATTGTAACCAAACCTCTTTCTATATATTCCTCAGCCTTTCTCCTACTACAGATTCCTGCTTGGCTTAGATATTTATGTATTCTCAATTTTTCACTCATAAAAGTATTTTATTAAAGATTATGTCATTCCCTAAAAGTAAGGAATATTACTTATATTTTACCTATTCAAAATAATTGTCATTCCCTTGAAGAAGGGAATCTTCCTTGTATTGCTCTAATTAATTAAGAGTTTCATAGTAATTTATTCATCCCCCTATACTCTATTTCTAGAAATAATATAATGTAGATTCCCGCATCCGCGAGAATGACAAAGACATTTTTACTACTTTCAAAATAACTGTCATTCCCTTGAAGAAGGGAATCTTCCTTGTATTGCTCTAATTAATTAGATTCTCATACAAATCGTTTCTATTTATATTTACTTTATTTATTAAATTGTCTTTCCATTCTCTATTCCATTTTTTTAAATGTTTTTCCCTTTCTAATGCTATTTTTATATCGTTATATATTTCATAATATACAAGTTTATTTAAATTGTAATCATTTGAAAATCATTCCAGTATTTTATTTTTATGTTCATATACTCTTCTTATAATATCATTAGTAACTCAAATATATAAAACAGTGTTATTTGTATTGCTCATTATATATATGTAATATTCATTCATATACTAGAAAAAAATATAATGTAGATTCCCGCCTCCGCGGGAATGACAAATAAATAAAATTTAATTAGTAATTATTCTAACCTCTGGTTCTAAATCTATAGAAAACCTGTCTTTTACTTTTGTTTTTGCTAAATCTATCATATATATCAAGTCCCTCCAATCTCAATTTAGTTTTGTATTAATCAAAAAATTGGCATGTAAAGGGCTAAACAATACTCAATTATGATTATATCATTTTAATCAAACTTCTTCAATTGCTTTTCAGGCTGATAATTCTTTACTTGGGTTTTTAAAAAAACTTCCTCCAGAGTTTCATTTTGGTTGTTTATTTTCTCTAAAATCTATATTATCTACCTCTGAAGAATATTTTTCTACTTTTTCATTTAAATCAAATTTAACTTTTATTATAAAATATCCTTCTTTTTCTTTAAAAATAGAATTTCTATATGAAAAATTTATCTCGTTTTTTTGCAAAATTGTAATATCATAGTTATACAAATTTAATACTTCTGCTTCTAAAAAGTTTCATTCTGTCTCAAGTCAGAAACACCCCGCATTACCAACCACTGCTCAACCTATGGTTCAAGGTAATCCTATAAACCTATGCCATATATCTTGTCCATAATCATCTTCTAAGCTTTTTGCTATATCCCGTATCTTCTCTGAAGTATAAGCCTCTAGTATCTTTGTTTTTTTATCGTAAGTCCATCATTGTAGACAGTTTTTTATAACAATTCACTCAAACATATCAAAAGCAAAAAGTAGGTTAGTTCCTCATCAAATAAATAATACTTTAAGTTTTTCTTTTTTTGCAAAATCAAATATCTCTTTCAACTTGTCTACATCTTGTCTACTTTTAACCTCAAAATATAGCTTTGCGAAAGCCTTAGTCTTGAAGTTAGACAACTTAGATATGTCTACATTGGTTTGTAAGTAGTTTATATTTATCATAGATATTTATTAATTGCTACTGCAGTAAAACTTTCTTTGCATTTTTTTACCTCTTCTATATCTCAAGCAACAACTAGATTTCATCCAGAATCTCAACCATTGGGTCATATATCAATTATGTAATCCGAGTTTAATATGACATTCATATTGTGCTCTATGATAATTACTGTATTTCATTTATCAACTAGAGAATGTAAAATCTTCAATAGTTTTTCCACATCTTGAAAATGCAATCAAGTTGTTGGTTCATCAAGTATAAAAATCGTTTTAGATGTAGATCTCTTTGATAGCTCTGTTGCTAGTTTTATCCTCTGTGCTTCTCAACCAGATAGGGTAGTTGATGATTGTCCAAGTTTTATATAAGAGAGTCCTACATCGTTTAATACTCATAATACATTTGATATCTTTTTATGGTTTAAGAAAAAAGAAGTTGCTTCTTCTACTGTCATATCAAGCACATCTGCAATAGACTTTCATTTGTACTTAATAGCCAAGGTTTCAGGATTAAATCTCTTTCCATTACACTCTTCACACTCTACATATACTGGTGGTAAAAAGTGCATTTCTATCTTTTTTACTCAATCTCCTTCACAGGCTTCACATCTTCATTCACGAGTATTGAAACTAAATCTACCAGGACCATATCATCTAACCTGAGATTCATAAGACATAGAAAATACTTCTCTTATATTGGTAAAAACTCAAGTATAAGTTGCAGGATTACTTCTTGGGGTTTTTCAAATAGGTGATTGATCTATTACTAGAACCTTATCAAAATTTTCTAATCATTCAATAGACTTAAATTTTCAAAATTGTTTACTTGCTCTATTTAATTCATTAGCAAGATAATTTGCAAGTATGTCATTAACTAGACTTGATTTACCAGATCATGACACTCCAGTTACAACTGTCAGATTTCAAGCTGGGAAATGTACATCTATGTTTTTCAAATTATTATGACTTGCTCAAAATATACTTAAAAATTTATCCTTTTTTCTTTTATTTCTTTCAACAACAACTTCTTTTTCTCCTGACAAATAAGGTCAAGTTACAGAATTTTTATTATTTATAATCTCTTCATAAGTTCAAGTTGCTATTATATTTCACCCATGAATTCATGCTCATGGTCAAATATCTATTATATAATCAGCTTGTTTCATTATATCCTCATCATGCTCAACTATAAGCAAAGTATTACCTATATCTCTAAGTTTTTTTAGATTATTTATAAGCATATCATTATCTCTTGGATGTAAACCAATACTTGGCTCATCCAAAACATATATTATTCATTCAAGTTTTACTCATATCTGAGTTGCTAGCCTTATTCTTTGTGCTTCTCAACCTGAAAGGGTATTTGTTTTTCTTGATATAGTAATGTATTCAAGTCAAACTCAAGCAAGAAATTCAAGTCTTTCACGAGCATTTTTAAGTACATTTTTTACTGTTTTATCTTCTTCAGCATTTAGTTTTAGATTTTTTATAAAATCTAGTGATTTTCAAACAGACAATTCACTTAAATCTCCTATATTTAAACCGTTTATGTAAATAGATAAACTTTCACTTTTCAGTCTCTTTCACTCACAAACTGGACACTCTATCTCTGTTACAAAATCATCCAGTTTTCAAGCTTCCAAATTTGAATTATCAAAAAATCTTCTGTTTAGGGTATTTATTACTCATTCAAATTTTGAAGTGTATGTATTTGTATTTCAAGCATCATTTGTATACTTAACTTTATATAAATCGCTTCATGTTCAGTTTAAAACTAAATCTCTTTCTTTTTTTGTCAGTTCACTATATGGAACTCTTGTTCTTATGTTGTGTTTTTCTCAAACTGATTGTATCAAAGATAAAAAATAAGATCCAAACCCATGAACGATTACAGCTCATTCTTCTAAACTAAGTCTTGGATTTATTATATTTTCCTCTAAAAATACTGTCTGTACTCAAAGTCAATGACAATCTGGACAAGCTCACTTATGACTATTAAAAGAAAAAGATGATATATCCAGTTCTTCTGGAATATGCCCACACTTACTACAAACAAACTTATTTGAATATTTTTTTTCAACCCCGGGGTTGGTCATAAAATATATTTTTATAAATCAGTTTCAAGTTTTAAAAGCCAAATCTAAACTATCTTTGAGTCTTTTTGTATCACTTGATTCATCATCTGAATAATCTTTAACCGTAAGTCTATCAATTACAATATCTAAATTATAAGATTTTTTTTCATCTACTACAAATTCATCATTTACTGTATAAATCACATCATTAAGAGAAAATCTTATAAATCAGTTATCTAATACCTCTTTTTTTACATAGTCTTTTGTAATTCATGATTTGTTACAAAAAATCTGAGCTTTTATCATAAATCTTGTTTCCTTTTCAAAAGAAGATATGTCTGAAAGCACTTGTTTTAATGAGTCTTTTTTAATTATATTTTCGCATTTAATACACTTTCTGACTCATATATTTAAGTAAAGTAATTTATAATAATCATAAATCTCTGTAATTGTTCAAACTGTTGATCTAGGATTACGATTGGTTGTCTTTTGATCTATACTGATTGTAGGAGATAGTCATTTTATCTCATCAACCAATGCTTCTTCTTTCATTCAACCAATAAACATACGAGCATAACTTGATAAACTCTCTAAGTATTTTTGTTGTCATACACTATAAATTGTATTGAAAGCCAAGCTTGATTTACCAGATCATGAAAGTCCAGTAAAAACAACCATTTGATTTTTTGGTATTTTCAAATTTATATTCTTTAGATTATGTGTTCTAGCTCAATAAATCTCTAAGAATTCTGACATAAAAAATAGCTTTAAAGACTAAAAAAAATGAAATTTAATTTCACTTTAGTATCAATATCCTATTTTACTCAAAAAAAAATTAATACAAGGGGAATATATATTATTGTGATTTTAAATTATATTCCATGATAGTTTTCTAAAACTTTTCTGACAAATTTGTTTAGTTCTAAATATCATCAAAGCCAAGTAAAGTATCTCATAGAATAAAATCTTAAAGCATTTTTTCATATAATTTGAGAAGTATTTTCTTTATCGTATGTTATTGTGGATATTTTTTTTAAATCATAGTTTTCTCCATGCCTATCTTCTATTTGTTTAGAATCTAATAAATAGTCACTAATATATATAATATAATTTTTTTTATCTTTATTAAATTTTATACTTTTTATTTTTCAATTATCAATTTCTATATTTGTAACCTTAAATATTGTCCCTTTGCTAAGACTTTCTACTGCTAATTTTTTTGATTGTGTAATTTTCTTTGTTTTTTCTTTTGGTTTATCTTTTTCTATTATTCTTTTTATTTCTGGTAATTTTGATGCATTATTTAAAACTCAATAACCACAGCTAATACAACCATTTTCTTCTAAATAATCTTCTCAGCAATTTGGACAAACTAAATAATTAAGAACTTCAATAACTCCCTGTTTAACAAGAGATTCAACTTGCTTTGTTTTTAAAAACTCTTTTGGTATCGTACAAATATCTTTTTTCTCTAATTTATCCATTATCAATACTTAATATTAAGCATTAATAATATAACATACATTATTATTTTCTTCAAGTTTTAATCGCTTGCAATTACTAATCAAATTACCTTATTTGCTCAATTATCTTTTAATAATTTTGCTAGGTGGTTTATTGTTGATCCTGTAGATATTACATCATCTACAATAATTATATTTTTTCATTTAATTAACTCTAAATACTTTTTGTTTATTTGAAAACTATCTTTTAAATTGATTTCTCTATCATTTTTAGATAATTTTGATTGTTGTTTTGTATATTTTATCTTTTTTGTCATATTATGATAATACAAAATTGATGTTTTTTTTGAAATACTTTCTGCTAAAACTTCACTATGGTTATATCATCTTTTTATTTTCCTCAAAAAATGCATTGGTGTAGCGATAATAATATAATTGTTTTTGTTTAATACTATTTCATTTTCAAAAAACAAGTTTGAAAGTCCTAATCAAAAATTGTCCAATATCTCTTGTCTACCATAAAATTTTGCATCTTTTATAAGTTTTTTTATTGTGTTATCTCTATAATGACAGTAGACAATTATCTTGTCAAAAAAGACATTTTTTTTGCATTTTTCATGAACTTCAAATCCTGCATTTTTGTCTTTACATATATAACAGTAAGGTTGGTGTTTTTTTATTGTTTGTAGACATTGTGGACACAAAAAATGTCATTCTTTTTTACAAGAATAACAATATTTTGGTGATATAACATCTTTGATAAAATTGATAATGTTAGACAGCTTTGACATATTTATTTGTCTATTTACAATATATTATTATATTTCTCCATATTTTTTATCTCATATATACTCAAAACGAGGCATAGTTTTTCAATCTCTTTCAATTGTTTCTAAAAACATCTTTTTAGATCTAACCCACATAGTGTTTTCTTTTTTTCATTTTATAGCATCAGGATGGTTATAAACAACCACTTCTTCAAGAGTTTCACTGTCTAGTGCAACTCAAATAACTTCAACTATTGTTCATTTAAAATGTCTATAAATCCCTATTTTCATATTATTTTAAGCTTAGTAATAATTTACTTAAACTATCTACTCAAAATCATGTTACTCATTTTGCATATAGCCCATAAGGTTCATATGAATTATTTGCAACTCAAGCAATATCAATATGAGTAAATTTTTCTTTATTTAATAAAAAATTATATAAAAAAGCTCCTCACATAGTAGATCAAGCAAATATTCATTCTCTTAAATTGTCATAATCTGCAATTTCAGATTTAGTTTTTTCTATATAATAATTATCAAAAGGAAGTTCAAGATATTTTTCAAAATTTGTTTTTGAATACTTTAAAAGACTTTCTATTATTTCTCTATCGTCTCACATAATTCAAGCATATCTATATCCTAAAGCAAATAAACAAGCCCCTGTTAATGTTGCAATTGATATAACCTTATCCAACTTATAATTTTTAGAAATATAACTAATTCAATCTGCAAGAATCAGTCTTCCTTCTGCATCTGTATTTATAACATTAATTGTTTTTCCACTATAAGATTTAATTATATCTGATGGTCTGTAAGCTTCTCATGAAACTGCATTTTCAGCAAGTGGAATTGCTGCAATTATATTTACTTTCAAATCTTTTTTATCTAATTCTTTCATAATTGCATAAACATCGGCTGCTCAACACATATCATCTTTCATCATATATAACCATTTTTCTGGTTTTAAATTTAATCATCCAGAATCATATACTACTCATTTTCAAACTAATCAAATTGTAGGTAAATTTTTATCTACTATTCTTTCTAAAATAACCATACATGGCTTATAAATACTACCTTTTCAAACCGCCCAAAGAAGTCCTAATCATTTTTTTTGTACATCTTTTGATCAAAAGACTATAACCTTTGTATTTTTCCATTTTGTTTTTTCAATTATTTCAGCAAATTTTTCAGGATGTAAATCACTTGTTGGAGTTTCTCAAAGATCTCTTGCTATAATAATATTATTTAATGTTTCTAATCTTTCTTCAACTTTTTTCTTATATTTATCATCACATATTATATTTATTATATCTTCTTTTTTTTCAGATAAGTAATTTTGAAATTTATATCTTGATAATAGACAACTGTCTACTAAGGGTAGTAATTTTTCTTTATTATTAGCTGTTAATGTCATATTATTTGGCACTTTTACTATATATTCTCATAGTAATTCATATAGATTTCTTTTATTTTTGTCTAAGTGAAGTATTACAAAAATAGAGTTTATATTTTTTCTTCATATAAAAAATTGCATCATTGTATTCTCTTTTTTCTCTATTGTAAACAATATATTGTCTACAATAACTTTATCTAAATCCAAAAAAGAATACTTAGACAAACATTCTTTTGATTCAAGCAAAACAACTAAATTAGAATCTTTTATGTTTTTTATGTTATCTACTATTTTTATCATAAATTTTTTATTAATAATTAATTTTCTACTTGTTTAAGTTTAAAATAACTCAAAAATATCATTATAGAATCATATAATAAGATTATTCATAAACTAAATAAATCAAAATTATTTACATAATAATAATACAATGTTGCTATTACACTTATTATCAATCAAACAAAATATATAAAATAATAATCATAGATTTTTCTAAATCTATAAAAATAGGTTGATAGTATAGTTACAAAACATATCGTAAAACCATAAAAAACGAGGTATAAATCGTTGAAGTTATTTAAATATATATAATTATAATAAATATAAAATAAACTGAAATACAGAGAAATAATAAAGAAAAAAAATGAAGTATAGTTTTCATATAATTTATGTATTTTAAAATTAAAAAAAGACAAGTATAAAATTATAAATAGTATAAATATTTCTAAAAAATAATTGTCATAATTTTGTAGATAATAAATTCAAGTTACAATAGATATATAACTAAAAAATATTCCAACAATTTTTAAAGTAATAATGCTATTTTTAAAAAAATCAATTTTTTTTATAAAATTAAATAATAAAAAGCTTATTATAAAAGAAAAAATAGAAAATATAAATGATACACTATCAAACAATAAATTAAAATAGAAAGAAACAAATAAAAAAAGATATATAAAAAAATGCAAAAGCATAAAACTATCGCTTTTTTTCTTTAAAATAACTTTTTCACTATATATGTTAATTAAAAAAGATATTAGTATAACAATTGAATTAATAAAATCTATTAAAAAAAAGCTCGTGTCTTCTGTTATAAAGAATTTTATAAAAATAAATATGTATATTGTTGAAAATAATGAAGTATTTATTTTTAATAAATCAGATAAAATAAATAATTTATTATAAATTAGATATAATATTATTATTATTGTATTTATTGAAAAAATAATATAGAAGAAGTTGAAGTCTAGTTCTTTCAATATCATATAAATAGATGTATAAAAAAGAGCAAAACCAATATAATAGAGGATGTTTTTAAAGTTATCTTTTAACCAATTTTTTAAGTAGGGGTTATTTTGTTTATCATTGCTTTTTTCAAAAAGTGAAGAAAAAAATAAGAAAAAAAATCCTCCTATTATTAAAAACAGCAAAGATTCATAAAAAATATTTCATGAAATTGAATAAGAGTTAAAATCATAGTATACATATTTACTATCACTAAAAATCTTACCTAGTATCTCAAGATTATAAAAGGAATAAAAAATAAATGAAAAAATGAAAGAGATGATTAACAAAAGTAGGCTCATATTTTTTACTTTAATAAATTATTAGGAAAAACTATTTATTCCTTAAAAGTTTACTGTAAAAAATATATTTAAAAAAATGAAAAAAACAAAATAAAAAATAAAAGAACTAAATCCCCTTGCTAGATTTAGAAAAAGGAAAAGTAAAATAAAATATATAAATATTAATAATCAGTCTGAACTTATATCAACAGGAAATAAAGAATAATAAGAAAGATTAATAAAAATTAAGAAAATAAAACAAAAAACAATTACTATTACTGTTATATGACTTAATATGTATTTAATAATATTTAAAAACATTTCTTCCAATATTCTATAACCTTTTATAATCTTTGTATATGACAAAATTCTTCATTTTAATTTTGCCTCTAGTATTGAAATATTTTGATTAATAACGGTTCTTCTTATATCTAATGCTTCTTTTTTATCCTTATTTCAAAACAAAAAATACATATTTTTTTTATATTCCTTATCTACTTCTTGTTTTTTTTCTTGGTATTTTTTTAGTAATACCATTGTTTTTATATAAGAATGTGTTTCTTTATCTTCTTTATAAGAATCATCTTTTTTATAATCATTAATAATTTTTTTTATAACTAGTAATTTTTGGCTTAAAATATATCAAATATCTTTATTTTTTTCTATAATCTGTGTTTTTGATCCTGTATTTTTTAATAAAGTATTTGTTTCTTTTAATAATAATCCAATTTTTTTATCTTTTGTTTTTTCAAGATATTCTAGCTCTAATTTTCATATTTTTATTAAAGCTAATTCTAAAATTTCCCTTAATTTGTTTATATTTCTAGAATTTTTTATTGATATTAAACTATTTAAAATAAATGTTAATTTTTCTTTTTGTTCTGTTGAAATATCAAAATATGCACTATTTATAAGGTTTTGTAATTTTTTTAAAACAAAATCAGTTAGTTTATAGACTTCTTCAAGTTCTTTTTTTAGATAAAAATCTTGTTCTAATATATTTTCTTTAACATGTTGTTTTTTTGCTTGGTCTAATATTTCATCATCTTGTTTTTTATTTTTATTTGAGAATAAAAAATATTCTTCTTCTACTCTTTTTAATACTTCTTTTTTATATTCTTCTGGTTTATCCTTATCTTCTTCAGCAAACAAAGTAACAACATCATATCAAAATTCTTTTTTAAGTTTTAAATAGGCTTTAAATATATCTTCTCAATATATTACACCATTTTTTGTTTCTTGATCTTTTATGATGGTAAATAAAAACTTATTTCAAAGTATATTTAAATTTGTTACTTCTTCTACACTTAAAATAGAGTATCATTCTCTATGTACTCTGTCTCTTGCTTCAAATTCAGAATTTGCATTTATTATCAAATCGTATCTTTTCTGATTTTTTGATACAATAAATTTGAAATTCATTTATATAAATTTAAAAATATATACATTTATTTTACTATATATTATATTTTTTATCAAATATTTGTTTCTTTATTATTTATTTAATATATTTATATATATAGTAATAGTAATATAAAAATTATTAAATTGTTAAAAGACTTATTTTAAGCCAAATAAAAAATATTTATAAATGTAAAAATGTTTAAAATATAAAAAAAATGTAGTATAGAAAGTAATATTTAAATTTATAAACTTTTTAACAAAATTATTTATTTTTATTTGACTTGTGTTTTTTTAATTAAACATTATATTTAAAAAGTTAAAAATTAATTTCATAAAATTGTAAAAAATGTTCGAGAAAAAAAATAATGTTAATAACTTTTTAGTTATTATAATCTTTTTAACAAGTTTTATAACTGGGATACTTTTTAATGAGTATGTAGACATAAAACAAGGATTATGAATAACAAAAAATAGTGAAAATAAAATAGATAGAGAAATACAAAAAGACCTTGATTTAAAATTATTTTGGGAAGCTTATAGTACTATAAAAAATGAATATTATTCTATTGAATGAATAAAAAAAGAAGACATTGTTTCATGAATGATTTCATGAATGGTTAATTCTCTATGAGATAAACATAGTGAATTTATGAATTTAACAGAAAAAAAAGCTTTTGAAGAAACTCTTTCTTGAGACTTTGATTGAATAGGAGCGGTTGTAGAAAAAACAGATGCTTGAGTAGTTGTAAGTATGGTTATAAAGGATTCTCCTGCAAAAAATAGTTGAATAATCCCTGGAGATTTGATAACAAAAGCAGATTGACAGGATTTAAAAGACAAAAACTTATATGATGCTGTTAAACTAATAAAATGACCGGCTTGAACAAAAGTTAAGTTGACTATACTGAGATCTGGAGAGTTTGAATCTTTTGAAAAAGAGGTTACTAGACAAAAAATAAATATTCCTTCAGTACAAACAAATTATTTTGAAAAAGAAAATATAGGTTACATTGCTATAAATTTATTCTGAGATAAAACCTCAGAAGAGTTTAAAGAAGCTTTGAAAGAAGTAAATGATAAAAAAATAAGCTGACTAATAATAGATTTAAGAGATAATTGAGGATGATATTTACAAAGTGCCGTTGAAATATTATCAGAATTTATAGAAAATGGAAATGTACTTGTAAAAACAAAATACAGAGATTCGCTTTTTAATAATGAATATAAAAGTATAAATACAGGAGAAATTTTTAATAAAAAAATAGTTATTCTAGTAAATTGAAATTCGGCTTCTGCTTCTGAGATAACAGCTTGAGCATTGAGAGAATATAATAAAGCAATTATAGTATGAGAAAAGACTTTTTGAAAATGATCAGTACAAGAACCTTTTGATTTATCTAATTGAGGTTTACTTAAAATAACAATTGCAAAATGGTTTACTCCAAAATGAAAAAATATTGATCAAGAAGGGATTGAACCAGATATAGAAGTTGTTTTTATAAAGGAAGATTATGAAAAACTGTATGATAGACAATTAGAAGAAGCAAAAAAAATATTAAAAAGCTTTACAAAATACGAAGCTCTACAGCTTTCAGTAGATAAGTATAAAGAAGAAAACAAAAGCAAATAGTTTATTTATTAAAAGATTAATTATGAATTATTATTATACTACAAAATTGATATTATTTAAATAAAAACAAATACTAAAAATTTTATTTATTAACAATATTTATATGAATTTTGATAATCTAAAAAGAACTGACCCTTTGTGTTATGATCTTGTTTTAAGAGAAATGGAAAGACAAGAAACTAGTCTTGAACTTATACCTTCAGAGTGTATTGCTTCTCTATCTACTATAGAAGCACTTTGAACTCCATTTACAAACAAATATAGTGAATGATATGCAAGAAAAAGATTTTATGGATGAAATAATGTAGTTGATGAAGTGGAAGAGCTTGCTATAAAAAGAGCAAAAGAAGCTTTTCCTGGAGTAGTTCATGCAAATGTACAACCATATAGTTGAAGTCCTGCTAACTTAGCTGTATATCTAGCAACTTGTAATCCTTGAGACACAGTTGTAGGACAAAGCTTACCTGACTGATGACATCTTACACATGGTTGGAAAGTATCTGCAACAGGGATTTTTTATAATCCAGTACAATATCATGTAAAAGAAGACGGACATATAGATTTAGAAGAAGTAGCAAAAATAATAAGAGAAAATAAACCAAAACTAGTTTGGATAGGAGCATCAGCTTACCCAAGAGAATTTCCTTTTGAAGAAATAGGTAAATTAGCTGATGAAGTTTGAGCTTATGTTGCGGCTGATATAGCACATATCTCTGGACTTGTAATATCTTGAGTACACATAAATCCAGCTCCTTTTGTACATATCATAACTACAACTACTCACAAGACTATGAGAGGACCAAGAGGAGGTATGATTATGGTAACAGAAAAATGATTACAAAAAGATCCAGAACTAGCTGCAAAAATAGATAAAGCTGTGTTTCCAGGACTTCAATGAGGACCTCATAATCATCAGACTTTGGCGATAGCTGTTGCTCTATGAGAAGCTTTGAAACCAGAATTTAGAGAATCAAATAAACAAATAGTTAAAAATGCAAAATTTTTAGCAGAAAAACTGATGAATTTATGATTTAAATTAGTAAGTAATTGAACAGATAATCATCTACTTCTAATAAATGTATGAAGATGAAGAGGTATATTTTTACAAGAAGCTCTAGATCATGCTTGAATTACACTAAACAAAAATACCATTCCAAAAGACCCAGCAACTGCATTTAATCCAAGTGGTATCAGGATGGGAACACCAATTACTACAATGAGAGGGATGAAAGAACCAGAAATGGAAATGATAGCAAACTGGATAAAAGAAGTAAGTGATGAAGTAAAACAATTTGACTATAGTGACGATAAAGAACAAAGAGCAAAAAACTTAGCAGAGTTTTATAAATTTATCGATAACAATAAAAGACTAGCAGAAATAAGAAATGAAATAAAAGAACTTTGTTTAAAATTTCCTATTTATAAATAAATTATGCAAAATTTGTCATATCATGATATTACAAAAACTGAAAAAATCATAAATAAAATAAAAAATGATTGATTAAATAATCTTCATATATTAGCTGATTTTGATAGAACACTAACAAAAGCTTTTTCAGCCTGACAAAAAAGACCAAGTCTAATATCAGTTTTGAGAAGTGAGTGATATCTAAGCGACGAATATTCTAAAGAGGCATATAAACTTTTTGATTACTATAACCCAATAGAACTTAACCCCAATATTTCTCTTGAAGAAAAAAAGAAAGAAATGACTAACTGGTGGTACAAACATCTAAGTTTACTTGTGTCATCAGGTCTTCATAAAAGAGATATAGAAAAAGTTATTGAAAGCAAGGTTATAGAACTTAGAGAAGGAATAAAAGAATTATTAAAATTTTTAGCAAAAAACGATATTCCACTTATAATAATCTCAGCAAACGGTCTTTGAACAGATTCTATAAAGATTTATCTAGAAAAAGAATGATTTTTAACACCAAATATAAAAATTATCTCCAATGAATTTGTTTGGGATAATGAATGAAATGCTATCGATTATGACAAAAGAGTAATACATGTGTTTAACAAAGATGAAACAGTTTTAAAAGATTTTCCAGAAATCTACAATCAAATAGAAAGCAGGAAAAATGTGATTTTGCTTTGAGATTCTCTATGAGATGTAGGTATGATAGAAGGATTTAAATATGATAATCTATTAAAAATAGGATTTTTAAATGATAAGGAAGAAGAATTACTGGAACAATATAAAAATAATTATGATGTAGTTATAACTGGAGATAACGAAGCTAAAAACCTAACAAATTTATTATTTTAACAAAAAAATATGGAAAAGATAAAAGATGTTTTTATAAAAGAACTTAAAAATTTTTCAAAAGGTAATTGGTGGGTTTATATAGTACTTTTTATTTGTCTTTGAATAGTTTATATAACATGAAAAGGTAATATAACAGAGATAATAATACTATTTATTGCAAACTTCCTTTGAAATCTATTCATAATGATAATGCAAGATTTTTATACTGCTTGAAAAAATAAAAAATGAGCAATAAATCAACTAATATCAGTTTCTATATTTACATCATTGTCTATTTATGGGCTTATTTCTAGCGGACAATACCAATATATAATTTGGCAATTTATGTATATCCTTGCTGCAATGAAGACTTTTGGATTCTTTATCTTTGAAAAAGATTTAAAACTATTAAATGAAAATGTTTTTTTGGTAGTTAATTTTATACTTTTCTTTGTTTTTATCAGATTTATACCTCATGACAATTTTCATCTACTTCAAGCACTTGGTTTTTCCATGATTACAAGTTGACTAGTAAGTATAAAAGATAAAGTAAGATACTGGTTAAATTTATTTTGAATAGCAGCATTAACTGCAGGATCATTATGGGGAGTGATTGTAAGTTATATATCTGCAAGTTTAGACTGAATAGCTCTTTGATTTTTCCTATTAACTTGAACTGTATTTGTTTTCTATATAAAGATACTGCCAAATTATTTAAAAAAAGTGAAAGTAGTGGCAGAAGTAAAATAATAATTAACTTAAAAACATATGATTATAATTTTTGCTTTTTTATCATCCCTACTTTTATCTTTTGTTTTTATAGAGATATTTAAAAGATTGTTTAAAAAAGTAAATATACTTGATAATCCAAAAAAATACTGAAAAAAGAGAGATCCTGTTCCTTATAGCATGTGAGTGATTTTTTATATAGTATTTTTGATTATCTCATTTTTCTTTGTTGACCACAATTCAAAACTATACCTTATATGGACTTTTGGATTAATTATAACTATTATTAGTTTTTTTGATGATTTATTTGATGTAAATCCAAAAATCAGATTAATAGTACAAATCATTATATGAGCGACAATCTGAATTACATCAATAAAAATAGGTTATGTAAGTAATATATTTTGATGAACTTTTGATTTACAAACACATAGTTTTTTTATTTGATGATTGCAGATTTTCACAATTCCACTCATTTTTACAATTATATGGTATGTATTTATTTTTAATTCTCTAAATTGGACTGATTGAATACCTGGAAATACTTCATGAATTTCAGCTATTTCATTTTTTATAATTTTTTTACTTTGACTCATATTGTTTTATAGGGATAATTACGAATGATGAGTAGATAATGCAATTTTTATTATGACAATGGCAATAAGTATAGTTTGAATACTAGTTCCATTTTGGTTTTATGATGTCAAAGAAAGGATCCTTATGTGAGATAGCGGAACTATGTTTCTAGGGTTTATGCTTGCTACATTAGCTATTATATCAGGATGAAAGATAGCAACAGTCCTTGTTGTATTTTGAATATATTCGGTTGATGCAATATATGTTTTAGTAAGAAGAATATTAAATAAAAAAAGTCCACTTAAAAAAGATTTTACTCATCTTCACCATAGGTTACTTGATAAATGACTTACAAACAAGCAAATACTAACCTTAATTTATTCACTTTCTTTCTTTTTTTGAGTAACAGCTCTTTTTCTTGATAGAAAATGAAAAATCGTAGTTTTTTGTATAATAATTTTTGTTGTAATATTTATTAACAGTATAGTAGATAAGGTTAAAAAATGAAGAAAATTAATTCATAAATAGTATGAGAAAATATTTTAATAATTCAAAAGCATTTACTTTAGTGGAAATTATGTTTGTAGTAGCCATAATTACTTTCTTGTCAGTTTCATGAATAAGTTATTTTAATAGTTTTATTGATGAAAAAAAGGTAGCTACAGACAATTTTTTGATAGAAAACAAGCTTAATGAATTGGATTTAAAGGTAAATAACAGAGAAGCATATGACTATGAAGCCAGTTTTTCATGAGCAAAAGATTATTTTTTATATAAATATGATCAGTCTATAAAAGCAGCAAATTCAACTCTAACAATAGATAAAACAACAAAAAGCTTTGTTTTATCTTTAAATTTGACAGCGACTTGATCATGGGAAATAAAAGTATTTAATAATAATAAATTTTTATATGGTAAACTAATGGATCAAAGCAAGACCTATACAGGATACCTAAATAAATACCAATCCTATGATTTTAAAACCACATATAATTTATGACAAAATAATGTAGGAATTTTTTATTTTAGTAAAGACAATTTAAGTGCTTCTTGATTGACGACAAACTTTATTGAAGCAAACACAGAACTTGATAAATCTGGATTAAAAACAAGCGAGTTTACTTTAAAAAACATAAACTCTAAAAAGAGTTTTTACTCTTGAAATACTTTATGGGACAATAAAGAAGTATATTTGTTTTTTGAAAAGGGGTGATACGAAAAAAGTATAAAAATAACAAGTAATTAACATTATTATGAAAATAGCATTTTTTTGAACCGGAGAGTTTTCTAAAAATATTTTAAAATGAATATTGGAAATAAAAGATAATTATAAAGAATCTATTGAACCCTGTCTTGTTGTAAGTCAGCCTGACAAACCAAAGGGAAGAGATAAAATAATATCAAATACCCCAATAAAAGAATTTGCATTAGATAATAATATAAAAGTATTACAACCAGCTAAATTAAAAAATAATGAAGATTTTTTTTCTGACCTAAAAAAGTTAAATCTAGATTTTATAATTGTAGTTGCATATGGAAAAATTATTCCAAAAGAGATTTTAGAAATACCAAAATATGGGTGTATAAATATACATTGAAGCATTCTTCCAAAATATCGTTGAGCAAGTCCAATTCAGGAATCTATAAAAAATTGAGACATATTGACATGATTGACAATAATGTATATGTCAGAATGAATGGATGAATGAGATGTGCTTAAAATAGAGGAAGTTGAGGTGGACAATGTAGACAAAACTTTTGATATCTTTAGAAAATTTGAAAAAATATGACCAAAGCTACTGCTTAACACACTTTTTTGAGTTATTGATTGAAAAATTAAGTGAATTCCTCAAGATAACACAAAAGCAACATATTGTAAAAAAATAGAAAAAGAAGATTGATTTGTAGATTTTAAAAAAGAAACGAGTTTTGAAATATATAACAAGTTTAGAGCTTATTATAAATGGCCATGAATTTATACAAATTATCTTTGAAAAAAATTGAATCTAGAAGAAATAAGTATTGATAATCAAAGTAGACAAGAAAGTGGACAAGTTTGACAAGTAATAAAACTTGAAAATAAAAAAATATGAGTAATTTGCAAAGATAATAAAGCCATTATACTAGAAAAAGTGAAATTGGAGTGAAAGAAAAGTATGTCTATAATGGATTTTATAAACGGTAATAAAAACTTCATTTCTGTCATATCATAGTATGACAAAATTGTAAAATTACTTTATAAACATAGCATCTCAAAATGAAAAAAATCTATATTTATTGTCTACAGCATGTCTGTAGGCATTTTTTATATTTTCTTTTCATGCTAGACTTGATACTAGTACTAGTAAACTAGATTTTGGAAGATGAAAATTGGTGATGAGTTTATCTACAAATAGCCATTTGTATCATGGATATATGTATAAAGTAGTTTCTTTTTCTCAATAAGTTAACTCTCACTTATTTGTTGCAAAACTCTCTAAAGTTCTTGTTGAAGTTGTTCAAACAGAAACTATATTTTTACCTGATTTTTTATAAGCATTTAACCTATCACTTGTTTCCTTATCTAGTGCAATATACTCAGAATGAATTTTATAATCCATAATATTTTCTGTATCGATTGATTTAAAAGTCCCTAGTCATATATGCAAGATTACATACTCTATTTTTACTCATTTATCTTCTAGGTTTTTTATTAAATCTGGAGTAAAGTGAAGTCCTGCAGTAGGAGCAGCAACACTTCAGATTTCTTTTGAATATACAGTTTGATATCTAGCAGAATCCTCTAGTTTTTCTTTTATATAAGGGGGAATCGGAGTTTCACCGATTTTTTCAATAGTTTCAAAAAATTCACTTCATCAATTATCAAATTCTACTATTCTTCAGTTATCAGAGATTTGTTTAATTGTTCACTCTAATCAATCAAAATACACCTTTGTTCAAACTTTCATTTTTTTTCAAGGGTATACCAAACAATCCCAAGAATTGTCATTTATTTGTTTATGAAGAAAAACTTCACAATTATGCTCTCATTTTTCAGTAGTCAATTTTCCTTTTAGTCTTGCTTTCAAAACTTTTGTCTTATTTAAAACCAAGACATCATTGTTTCATAGATAAGTTACTATATCAAAAAAGGTTTTGTCTTTTATTTCTCATGTTTCTTTATCAAGAACAAGTAATTTTGAGCTATCTCTAGGGGTAATTGGAGTTTGAGCAATAAGCTCTTTAGGTAAATAATAATCAAATTCGTTTAATTTCATTTATTTGTCGTAAGGATTAGTTTAGTTATTATAAAAAATTATACAAAAAAGCAATTATTTATAATTGAAAAAAAATAATTTATGGTTAAAATAATTTTAATTTATTAATTAATACACAATTAATGTTCAATCGTGTTTTAAAATATGCATTAAAAAATATTTTGAGAAACAAGTTTTTGTCTTTTTCTTCAATAATTGTTTTGATGCTTTTGATGTTTTTTATCAACATTCTTCTTGTTTTACACAATGTAAGTTTTAAATTAATTGATTCTATTAATTCAAAATTAAGCATTTCTCTATATCTGAAAGATACATATGATAGAAATTCTTCAGAAGTAGTTAAATTGGTGCAAAACATAGAAGATATTTCTAAATGAATTAATACTGAATATAAAAGTAGAGAACAATTATTAGACGAACTAAGAGAAAAAGATCCTAAGTTGGTTTGAATTTTAGAAAACGAGAATCCTCTACCAAATACAATAGTTGTCTCAAAGATATGAATGGATGATTATGCTCTTTTAAATGAAAGAATACAAAATATGATTCATATATTGGATAATTGAAGCAAACTTGAAAATAAGGAAAACTTTACTGATTATAATGGACAATATTCAAGAATTATAAAAGTAATATCTGTTTTAAATATACTTAGTATTGGCTTATATGTTGTAATTAGTATATTTTTATTATCTATATCTATTATAGTATACTCTATTATTTGAAACTTTATCTACTATTATAGAGACGAGATATATATAACAAAACTTGTATGATGAAACAACTTTTTTATTCATTGACCATTTATTTTTCAATGAATGATATATACATTTTTATCTTTTCTATGATCAGGAACAATTTTTATGCTACTTTTAAATAATCTAAGCTATGTATTATCATCAGACCACTCTTTTGATTTTATTTTAAATAATTTTGATATTATCCTATTTTGAGAGTTTATTATATTTACTCTTATTTGAGCACTTAGTTGATATTTTTCATCTAGAAAATATATAAATAATCAATAATAATAATGAAAGAAGAAGAATTTTTAAAGAAATTGAAAGCACATTGAGAAAAAAATGATATCCCAAACATCAGTTTTACAAATGCAAAGTTTCTGAGAGATTTAATCAAAATAAAAAAAGCAAAAAAAATACTTGAAATAGGTACAGCTAATGGATTTTCAACAATCAACTTTGCATATGAAATTAAAAATTTGTCATACTCAAGTATTACAACTATTGAATTTTCTCCAAAATCATATGCAGATGCATTAATAAATTTTAAAGAAGCCTGAGTCGAATCTCTAATTAATCCTATTCTTTGAAATGCCCTGGATGTCATACCAAAGCTAAAAGAAAAATATGATTTTGTTTTTATTGATGGTATGAAAAAAAGAAGTAAAGATTTTCTTTTACTTGTACGGAATAAGACAAAAAAATGAGGAATAATAATAATAGATGATGTTATAAAATTTAAAAAAATCGAACACAAAGAGAAGATGTTGCCACTATACAATTATGTTGAGGAAAATAAAATTTCTCACAATATAATTCCAATAGATGTAGATGATTGAATAATGATGATAATTAAAGATTAAAAAATTAACAAAAAACAAATGAAAT
The DNA here is from genome assembly GCA_010119095.1 of Candidatus Altimarinota bacterium. Lineage (GTDB taxonomy): Bacteria > Patescibacteriota > Gracilibacteria > BD1-5 > UBA6164 > Altimarinus. Next base: position 29,232 of record SAAG01000002.1, on the reverse strand, counting down.
TTATAATTAAAGTATCTCCAGAGATAATAATAAAATCAAAACCAGTAAGAAAAAGAACAATAAGACTTTTAGCTAAAAACATAAAGGTCTTTTTATCTAATTACCTTGAAGAAATAGATGTACATGATACATGGGATAGGATAGACATAAATATGCCAAAAACCTATGATGAAACAAAGAAAAAAGAAATCATAAAGGTTATGTCTTTTATCCCAGGGATTCACAATTTTTATGAAGTTAAAGAAGAAAACTTTATAAGCTTAGATGACACATTTGAAAACATAAAAGATTTATTTTTAGATAAAATTAGAGACAAATCTTTTGTTGTAAGAATCCATAGAACAGGCTCTCATAGCTTTAATTCAATGGAAGCTGAAAGATATATAGGGGGATTATTTTTAAAAAATGCTACTAATGCCAAAGTTAATTTAAAAAATCCTGATGAAACTATCAATATAGATATAAAAAGTGATAAATATTTTATTATAAACAACAAATATAATTGAATTTGATGATACCCAGTGTCTTTTCAGTGAAAAGTATTATCATTGATTTCGGGATGATTTGATAGCTGAGTTTCAACATATTTGAGTATGAAAAGATGATGTGAAGTAGATTTTTTATTTTTTAATTTGTGAGGTAAAGCTCATGAACTATGAGTAAAACAAGTAGCTAGCTACCTATGGAAAAACTTTTCACCAAACTATAAAGCTAGATTTACAACCATCAATTTTGAAGAGGTAGTAAAAGAAATACTTACAAAAATTAACCATAAATACAGAGGAATTGTACTAAAAAGATTTATGTTAAAATGTGCTTGTGAAGTAGGACAAAGAGTACATCTTGCTTTAGTCAAATGAGATAGTTTATGACAAGTATCAAGTCAAACACTATCAAATATGGCAGTAATAGATAAAGCTTCAAGTATGCTTGTTTTGAGACCACTTATAACTTATGATAAACTAGATATTATAAATATATCTAAGATGATATGAACATATAATTTTGCATGCAATATGCCAGAATATTGTGGAGTTATATCAGATAGACCAGCAACAAAATCAGAAGAATCTGAAATACTAGAAGAAGAAAAAAATATAGATGAAATATGCTTAAAAAAAGCTGTAGAAACAAGGAAAGTAGAAAAAATGGTAGATTTACTCAAAGAAGACTTATGAGAGCTAGAAACATCGTTAGATGTAGTTTATTTACCATGAAAGGACGAGATAGTTATAGATTTGAGAGATGAAGAAAAAATAGAAAAAAATCCACTAACTCTTAGCTGAGTAAATATTCTAAATATTCCATTTTATGATATAAATAGCAGATTCCCCTCTCTAGATCATTCAAAAACATATTTATTTTACTGTGAGAGAGGTGTTTTATCAAAACTCCACACTTTATATCTAAAAGAAAAATGATTTCAAAATATCAAGGTTTTAAGGTATGATAATAATAAAATTAAGTGTAAACTATAAAAAAAGAGACTAGATTTTAAAATCTAGTCTCTTTTTTTATAGTTTGTGATTATGAATGAAAATTTACATCATATCATTTAACAAATGGTAACAATGCCATCATTCTTGCTCTTTTTATTTCTCTAGCTAGTTTCTTTTGGTTTTTTAAACTAACATGTGAATAGTATCTTGGTACAATTTTACCAAATTTAGTTATATATTTACTTAATAGTTCTACATTTTTATAGTCTATTTCAATTCCTTCTAAAGGACATTTAGTTGTCATAATAATTATATTAAAAGTTAAATATTGAATGCTTTAATAAGCATTTTAAAATTTATCATCATCTGTGTTTGCAACCTCATCATCAATTAAATCCAATTCGTCTATTGCAGTTCATTCCTCAAAATCAGATCTTTTATTTAAAAAGATTAAATTTGAAGCAACAATTTCTGTTTTATATACTCTTGAAGAATCTTCTTTATCTATAACTCTTGTTCTTAATCTTCATTCTACATATACTAGTTTTCATTTTACTAAAAATTTTTCAACTCTGTCTGCCAAATTTCCCCATGCTACACAGTTGTGAAATTCAGATTCGCTTTTATTTTCTCAATCATTCGTTTTATAATATCTATTTGTAGCAATTGTAAACAGGGCAATTTTTTTATCTTTTTCAGTAGCTTTAATTGAAGGATCTCTAGTTACATTACCAATAAGTATTACTTTGTTAACAGTTCTCATCTTTTTTAAGTTATAAATTAAATAAAATTAATCTTTGCATACAAACATATGTCTCCATATATTTTTATTTAGATTGATTTCTTTTGTCATTTCTTTAATTTGTACTCCATCAATTTCTATATTGTATAGTACATAAAATCATTTTGATGATCAATTGATTTCATATGCCATTTTTTTCTCACCCCATAAATCTTCTTTAACTATTTTTCAAGAAGTTTTTTCTACTAGATTTTTTACACTTTCTAGTGAAGTGTTTCTGTCTGCTTCCGAAACATTCGGATTGACAATTAGCATCAGTTCATATTTTTTCATAATTCCTGTGGGTTAAACATCCAAGCTATTTTATAATTTGGAAGGATATAAATAAAAAGGTTTTTTGTAAAAACCACATACATTTTAAAAAATAATTTAATTTTGTCAAAAAAATATTTATAATAAGTAAAGTTAATTAAAAATTAACAGTTAACAATTAATAATAAATTTAACAATGAAGGAATTAGATTTAAATGAAATATTATCAAAAACTCAGGATTTAAAAGAAAAAAAAGTCTGATATGTAGCAATTATCGGTAGACCTAATACAGGAAAATCTACTTTTATCAATGCTCTTATCTGAAGAAAAGTATCAATCACAACAAATGTTCCACAAACAACCAGAAAGAGAATTTTAGCTATTTATAATGATATTGATAGTCAAATAATATTATTTGATACTCCATGAATTCATGATTCTCAAAAAATTTTAAACAAAGAAATAAATAAAGAAGCTACAAATTCTATGAAAGAAGCATCAGTAATACTTTATTTTATTGATACAACAAGAGATGGGTGAGAAGAGGAAAACTACATCAAATCATTAATTAAGGAAATAAAGATACCAGTTATAAAAGTATATACAAAGATTGATTTAAAACCAAAAATCAATATTCCATTAAACGAAAATACTTTTAAAATTTCTTCAATAGACAAAACTTGATTTATTGAATTGATTTCAAGAGTAAAAACACACTTAAAAAATTGAATGACACTATATCCCGAGGATTATTATACTTCTCAAGATATGTTTTTTAGAATTAGCGAAATTATAAGAGAGAAAGTTTTTTTAAACACAAAAGAAGAGGTTCCACACAGTATCTTTGTTTCAGTTGAGGAGATAGAAGACAAAGAAGATATATTAAACATAATTTCATATATTTATACAGAAACAGATAGTCAAAGATTTATTATTATTTGAAAAGCAGGTTCATTGATAGCCAAGATTTGAAAAGAATCAAGGCTTGATTTAGAAAAAGTTTTTGAGAAAAAAGTGTTTTTAAGTCTAAGAGTAAAAACAAGAGAAAAATGGAAAAATGATGAAAAACTTATTAAAAAGATGTTTGAGTAAAAACAATAAATAAAAAGTACTAGATTATCTAGTACTTTTTTAGCTTTTTAAAATTTGTTACACTATATTATATTTAGTGTTTTGACTGTTTCTATATTCAATTATTTCTTTTATTTTTTCTATAACATGAGGGTGTTTAGCTTTTAATTCATTCATTGAAAAGTCCAAAATTACAATCAATGTACTATCTTGGCTAGCAATAGCAGAAGCCATTCTAGATTTATTTGTACTCTGAAATAAAGCCATTTCTCATAAAACTTCTTCAGCTACAACTTGTCATAGTTTTATATCTTCTCAATTTATATTTTTTAAAATATCAATTTTTCAAGATTTTAAAAAATACATTGCATTTCATTCATCTCATTCAGAAAATAATACATTTCATTTTTTAATAAATCTTTCCTGACAAAATACAGCTAAATTGTCCCTATCATCTTGAGTTAGAGTGCTTAATATTTCTAATGAATCTAACATTGAAGTCATAATATAATTATTAAGAAATAAAAATATAAAGAAAGTTTAAAAACTACTTGTATTCAATTTTGTATAATTCAAGTAAATCTCACATTTCAAGAGCTACATTTCAAACAAATTTTATACCACATTCAGCAGGTCATTCAATTATTTTTACCTCTTCAACTCATAATTTCAATGATTTTATATCTCATTTTCAAACCATTTTATCTCATCTGATAACTCTTATTTTTGCTAAGTTTTCTATAATAGCCTCTTTTTGTAATTTTAATCAAACAATCATAAATTCTTTTGATGTATAGAAGATTCATCAAACAGTTGCTTTTCATAATATTGTTTCTATTTCTTTAGGATCAAGCATTCAAGTAATTATTTTTTCGATTTTTTCAGTTATATGATAGATAATCTCACTATTTAAGTACTCTACTTTAGAACTTTCTAAAACTCATTTAGCGGTTGGTAATACTGATACTCAAAATCATACCAAGATTGCTTCACTTCATTGACACATCAATATATCACTTTCACTTATGTTTCATACTCATGAATGAATAATAGAAACAGAAGTTTCTTCTGTAGATAGTTTTAGTAATGAAGATTTTATTGCTTCAAGACTTCAGTTTGTATCGGCTTTAACAACAATTTTTAATTGTTTTAAGCTTCATGATTTTATTTTAGACATTATTAAATCAATTCAAGTCATATATTTTGACTTAGTTGATTGCATTACTTTTAAGTATTCTGTAGCTAGGAATTTTGCTTTTTCTATATCTTGTACAACTTGTAGTATATCTCATCATTCAACTACTTTATCAAGTCAGATAATCATTACTGGATCTCAAGGAGTAGTGCATTTAATTCATTTAAAAGTGTAGTCTTTAAGAATCTTAACTTTTCAATATGAATCTTTACACACTATATTGTCTCATTTGTTTATCGTTCAAGTATTTATTATAACTGTAGCGATAGGTCATAATTGTAAATCAAGATGTGATTCAATTACTGTTGCAACAGCAGGTCTATTTGGATTAGCTTTTAATTCTTGCATTTCAGAAACAAGAAGTATAACTCATAATAAGTCATCAATTCAAAATCATGTTTTTGCTGAAACGGGTATCATAGGAACTTCTCATCCCCAATCTTCTGGGATTAATCAGTTTTCAGAAAGTCAAGCTTTAACATTATCTGGATTAGCTCACTCTTTATCCATTTTGTTTATAGCAACAATAATAGGAATTCAAGCTTCTTTCGCATGGTTAATACTTTCAACTGTTTGTGGTTTTACTCATTCATCTGCAGCTACTACAAGTACAGCAATATCTGTTGATTTTGCTCATCTTGCTCTCATCACAGTAAATGCTTCATGTCATGGAGTGTCTAGAAAAGTTATTCTTTGTCAATTTTGCTCAACTTGGTATGCTCATATACTTTGAGTAATTCACCCAGCCTCTCAAAAAGCAACTTTAGTATGTCTTATATGATCTAGTAGTGAAGTCTTTCAATGGTCAACATGTCACATTATACTGATTATAGGAGGTCTATTTTCCAACTTACTTGAATCATCTTCAATAAGTAAATTTGAAATATCTCAAGCCATTAAATCATTTATACTTAATCATGAAGAAATATCTCTAACCAATTTTACTCAAAAAACTTCAGCTATAATACTAGCAGATTCAAAATCAATTTTACTATTTATATTTACCATCATACCATTTTTCATAAACTCAGCTATAAGCTTAGAAAAAGGAATTCAAATCTTTTCAGAAAATTCTTTTAGTGTTAATATATCTCAAATACAAACCTCTTCTCATTTTTTTGATGTAAGGTTTTGAGTAATATTTTCTACTTTTTTCTCTTCTTTCTTTTTTTCATTTATTTTAGATCTAGTAAAAACAACTTCTTTATCTCAATCATCATCCATTAATCATATGTTTTTTCTAAAATCATTTCTCTTAAATCATTGTTTTTTTCTATCAAAAAAGTTATTTCATACAGAAAAGCCTTTCTCCTTCTTGCTTTTATCATTTTTATTTAGATTTTTTCATTCAAAAAAATTAAAGTTTTGGACAGCATCTTTTTTTATTTCAGGTTTTTTATCGGTAAAGGTATTTTTTTGGCTTATGTTTTCTGTCTTTTTCTCTTCTTCTTTTACCTTAGGTTCTATTTTTTTAAATTTAAAAACTCTTTTTTCCTCTTCTTTTACTATATTTTCAGCAGGTAACTCAACTTTTGTTTGTTTAGGGATTTCTTTTTTTACTTCTTTTGCAAATTCTATAGTAGGTTTTATAACTTTTGTTTTTTCTTTTTTTTCAATTATTTTTTCTTCAACAACTACTGATTCTTGTGAAATTGGAGTATCCTTTATTTCAGTTTTTTTTGATACAAATTTTATTTTCTTCTTAACTTGATTATTTGAATCTCAAGCATTTTCTAAATTCATATTTAGATAGTAATCATCAACAATATTTTCAGGCATTAATATATGGTTTATTTATTAAAAATTTACTTTGAATAATATGTTTTTTTGCTTTTTTGTCAAAATAAATATAAAAACTTGTAAAAATGAAAAAATTTATTAATCTATGTTAAATTATACTTTACATACTAAAATTAAATATTGTGGAAGAGCAAATAAAAAATATTGTAGAGAAATTTTTTTCTAAAATGTTAATTGATTTTTCTAGTTTAGAAGTTGTAAAAGAATTAGAAAATATATATTATATAAAACTGGAAAGTACTGATTCTCCTTTGCTTATCTGAACAAGAGGAAAAAATCTTGAAGAAATTAAGAGTATTTTGAAAATAATAATAAATAAACAAACAGAAGATAATATAATTATACATATAGAAATTAATGATTATTTAAAATCAAAAGAAGATAAATTAATTAATTATATTAAAGGAAAAATCGAGTTTGTAAAAAAGACATGAAACGACTTTAAACTACCTTTTTTCTCTGCTTATGAAAGAAAAAAAATACATTCTTATGTGTCTACTTTAAAGTCAGATATCTATACAAAAAGCGAATGAGAATGAAAAGATAGAAGATTGTATATTTGTAAGAAAAATAATAAAATTACTATTGATTCTGACGGAGTTGATATTTAGTAGAAAGATTAAGAGAATAAGAGATAAAAAAGAATAAAAGAACTTTATTAATTCTTTACTCTTATGCTCTTACATTCTTATTACTCTTATACTTTTAATATATGAAACAAAAAGAAGCTTTAAAAAAAATATCTATATTTATTTTTTTTGTAATTGTTTTATTAGCTTTTTACAAGATTAATGAAACAAACTACAAAATAGAAAAGAAAATCCAAGAAATATATGTTTATCACCCTGAAAATTTGCCAAAAAGCCAAGTTGCAAAATTGACTAGTTTTGGTTTTAATAATCTTAGAGCAGATTTGTATCGGTTAAAAACAATTCAGTATATTTGAGGAAATGCAATTAATGCAGAATACAAAAAATACTTATTTAAAATTACTGATTTAATAACTGATTTAAATCCATTTTTTGAACACCCATATATTATAGCACAGCTTTTATTGCCAGATTTCAATTATAGATATGAAAAATTATCAGATTTAGAACAAAAGGCATATATAGATCAATGAATTAATGTATGATTGAAAGGAATGAAAAATTTTTGTAATGAAGATACTGTTGCATTGATAAAAAAAGAGTTTGACTTAGTAAAAATATGGAGCGAGGAAAAGTATAAAAATCCATGCAAATCCTATAAAGTACCCTTTTATCTTGCTTATATTTACTATTTTTATAAAAATGATCCGATTAATTCAGCATTTTATTATAAAGTTGCAAGTGCAAATGAAGATAGTCTTGAATGAGCAAAAATAATGGCTGCTATAATGCAATGAAAGTGATGAGATAGAGAAAAATCTATTTTTATGTTTTTAACTCTTGCTCGTAGTGTAGTAGATGAAAAAAAAGAAATAGATAGAAAATGTTTGTGATTAATCAATCAAATTGAACAAATAAGAAGCATAGATACAAATGTTATTAAGGGATTAGAAAAGTTGTTAGTTGATATATTTTGAAAGTTTAATGATAAAAGAGAAAAAGAATTTCTAGATAGTAATTCTTGTCAAAACTATGTAAATAAGACGGTTAGAGAAATAAATCTGTATTATCTAGATAATGCAAATAAAGCTTATTTTAAGTCTACTTGAAAAAATGCATTTACTGACAAAGAGTTATTTGAAAAATGATACATAGACTATGTTCCAAAAGATTTTCAACAATATAAAGAATATGGTATAACTTATGAGTTTAATGTTAAAACGGGTTACTTTGATTATGTTATGTCAGATTATTAATAATAAAAAATATGATAAATAAAATAAAAATTACATTACTATTTTTTATATCAATATTATTTTGATTTTTTCAATTTACTCAAGTTGAATGAGATTCTGATTTTTCAAAACCAACTTTCACAATAACTACATCAGATATAGCACCAATATGAGCTGATAAAGTTCCAGGATGAACTTTAAAACAAAAAGCAGATAATTTTCTTGTTGATGTTATTTGAATACTTATGGTTTCAATTTGAGTTATTGCATTACTTGTAGTTACAATATGAGCAGGATATATGATATTTTACAACTGAAAAGAAGAATTTTTAACAAAATGAAGAAATATGATATATACAGGATTTTTAGCATTATTTATTGCATTAAGTTCTTATTATTTGATGAATCTTGTTAGATACATACTATATAGTTAATAAAGTATTATGAAAAAAGTTATATATATACTGCTTTGAGTCTTTTTATCACTAGATTATGCTTTTGCATGAATTTCTATTTCTATTGGTTGAGGAGGATGAGGATCAAGTGGTCCAAATATAAAATGTGATTGATTGCCAGGTTGTAGTTCATCTAGTTCTGGAGATGCATTAAGCTTTTTGTGACACCTTGTAGCTGAGTTAATTAAATATGTTGCCGTTGTCGCTGTTATAGCCCTAATCTTTGCAGGATTTATGTATATTTTTTCTGCAGGAGAAGAAGAAAAAGCAAAAAAAGCCAGAAAATGGATTTTCTGGTCGCTTATAGCGGTATTTATTTCTATTTCATGATATTTTCTAATTAATTTAATTAATGAGGCTTATATAACTATATAAAATTATGATTAATATAATAAAAACTTTGTTATTGTGTTTTGTTTTTTCTAAAGCATATTCTTTCAGTGAATCTGATGTAGATCCTGAAAGTGCTTGAGCAAAAAGTATAATAAGTTTATGATGATGAGACTGATTTGAGATTTTAGACAATATTTTTGATGGTTTTACAGAGTATATTTTTGCAGTTATTGCATTGATTATTATAGGTGTTTTTATTTATGTTTGATACCTTTTTATTACATCTGATTGAGATGAAGCTCAATTTAAAAAAGCTTGGAAAACCTTTATTTATGCTGTAATATGAATAGTAGTAATTATATTATCTTGGTGAGCAGTTAAACTTGTAACAAGTGTTTGAATATAATTATACATAAATCCATGGAGCAATAAAATTCAATATTAATCATGAAAGAAGTAAAATAATTAATCAAATTAGAGTTTTTTTGATGTTATCTTTAGCAGATTTTTCCATATTTTGATCAAGTCATGCCATACTAAGCATTATTCAGTTTATTATTATGTATAATACTCAGGCAAGTCATGTCATAAATGTTAAATATTTTACTATTTGTCATAATCACTCTTTTACTGATGAAAATCATGTTGTTATGCTACATTCATAGGATCAATCAGTTGGTTCACTTCAACAAGTGCTTATAACTGAACTTAGATTTATAGGGATTTTTACTTTAATTGTTTCTGCATAAGTACTTTGAAATACAAAAAATGCAAGAAATGTAATTATTAGTAACAATATTTTTTTCATATAAAAAATTTAATTAATAAATGTATTTAATTCTATTAATATAGTGTAAGAAGCTAAAAAGATCAAAGTTCAAAGAAGAATATAGATTATTATATCTTTTGATTTTTTTACTTTTTCTTTATCTCAACCTGAAGTTATGTAATAGTATCAAGCTAAAGTTAAGAAGAATAATCATATCAGTGGAGCAATATAAAGTAATAAATTTGCGATAGTTCTAAATATACCATATCAAACAGCAAAATCAGCACCAAATGCAAACTCTTTCCATACTTCTATAAATCAAACAAGTACCAAAGCAACAATAGAGTACAATATCTTTAATTTTGCTTCATTTACAGTTTTTGAATCTTTTCATCAGATTATCAATTTCAATCAAGTGTAAATAAAGATAAATAAAGCGATAAAAAATATCAATATCTCAAGTAATCAAACAATAAATTTAAATAATGATTCAAATCAATCTCATACAATAGAACTTATTCAGCTTCATGACCAATTTGTTGTTGTAGAGTTTCATCATTGTGTTTCCTTGAAAAAGGCATTATAAATTGTTCAAGGTATGTTTATAAAAATAATTCATATGACACCATACCAGATTTGTCTTTTAGCAGAGCTTATTTTTGCATCATCTGTTCACATTGACATAATCATCTTTGCTCAAGCATAAACTATATAAAACAAGAAAACTCATATTAAAATAGTTTTTATACTTGATAATAAAGAAAATCAAGTTTCGTTTATGTTATCAACCAAAGTTCATGATTTTTTTTCTAGAGATACTTTTTTTATTTCAGAATCTCATGATATGTCAACAACTCATGCTCTACATATATCAAAAGACATGAAAAAAGAAAGAGTTAATGACCCAATCATCACTAGATATAAAAATATTGTTTTAAACATATTATTAAATTAAATAATAGTATAATAAATTAAGTAATTTTACTTCAATCTGGTCAGATGAAGAATGTTAAAATAAGATAACTAATTGTTAAAATCAAAATTCAAATAAATGCATAAATTATAGTAGTTCTTCATTTTTTCATTTTTTCATCGTCTCATCAAGAAAATATTATATTTGCTCAAGCATACATTATCATTATAAGAGTTACAATTGCAACAAATCAATTCATCCAATTTATTAGCTTAACAAATAGAGTTATAAAACTTGAAAAATTTTCTTCTTTATCGATATATGACAATCAAGAACTACTTATGTTATAGTTTCAATAAATTGCTATTATTATTCTAGAAGACAATAACACTAAAAATATTCAAACAGTAGCATATATTATCGCATCAATTCATTGTTTTATTTTTTCTTTTTCTCAATTAGCAGATAACAATCTTATAAAACTATATATTGCAATAAGTAAGAAGAAAATAGAGGCAAAAGTCTCAAGTAGTCTAATTACAGGAATAAATACAGTATTTATAAGGCTTCATGCAAAAGTAGATACTCATTTATCAAAAACACTTAGAACAAAAGCATATGCCATTTGCATAACAACAATTCAAATAGTTATCCAAATTAATCATTTTTTATACTTTTCAAATGATTCTTCACTATTTTCTGAAATCAACAATCTTATTGTAATAACAAGAAAGTATATTGTAGCAATTGCATAAAATATATTTTTTACATCTTTTGCAACTTTTACTATAAAATCTTTAATTCAATTAGCTCATGTATTTGTATTACTTGGCTTTATAAATTCTTCAGTTTCTAATTTATCTAAACGATTATTTTCAATAGTATTTGTATCAGAACCTACCTTTACTTTTGTATCATAATCACTATCAGCAAAAGTATAGTTTATTGAAAATAAACTAAAAAATAGCAAAGATAATAAAATAATTTTTTTTAACATATATAACAATTAATAATAAATATTATGTTTGTGTTGCTACATCTGTTGGAGGTATAACTGTTTCATTTGTAGGGCTAGATGTGTTTTCATTATTATCCATTGAAGTTATTCCAAGTCTAGTTTCTATTTCCATATCAACAAATTTTTTCTTTCTACCATATTTTTTTCTAGAGTATTCTTTGATTATCTCAGAAACTTTCTCATTTTTATATTTCTCATCCCAAATAGTTTTAAAATCAAAAGGACGACTTGAAGCATTATCTATATTAAGTTTACAGTAAGTTGTATAATTTGCAATTCAAATTATATCTTGTTGAGATAAAAGCGGAGCATATTCTTTTTCAAGATATTCTGCATCTTCAGCTCAGACCTTAAAACTCATTATTGTTCATACATTTCAGAATACTGCATCTTTAATTGCTGGTTTTCATCATTTTCCATATTTATCTCCACTTCAACCAATTTGGGCAATAAATTGATGAGCCATAACCAAAGCTAAGCGATATTTTCTAGCTTCTGATAATATCTCTCAAAATGTATCTGTTGCAAAGTTTTGAAACTCATCAACATATAAGAAAAAATCTTTTCTCTCACTCTCAGGAATATCGGCTCTACTCATTGCAGCCATATTTATTTTTGATACAAATATAAGTCATAATAACTGTGCATTTAATGCTCAAATTTTACCTTTTGATAAGTTAACCAAAAGGATTTTTTTGTTATCCATAACTTCCCTCAGATTAAATGCAGATTTTGTCTGTCAGATAATATTTCTAATAGTGGTATTTGTAATAAATGGACCAAATTTAGCAGAGAAATATGGTATCATTTCTTGTTTCTCTCTATCTCAAGTACTTGCATATTCATGATCCCAAAATGATTTTACAACAGGATTTTTTACTTTTGAAGTTTTATATTTCATAAAAGCATCATCGACAAATAGTCTTGGTACATCAATCAAGGTTCCTCAATCTTCCTCATCTTCCATTAAGGTTAAAGCTCAGTTACGGAAATAATGTTGGATACGAGGACCAAAAATCTCATCACCAAAAATCTTTATAAATATTTCAGTAGCATCCATTGCAGCTCTATCCATTTCTCTAGCCCTTCATTCAGGGTCAGTTGATATTATATCAAGAATATTTAATCACATAGGTCTTTCATCGTCACCAGGATCAAAGACAACCACATCTTTAGCTCTCTCTTTTGGTATGTATTTTAATATATCTTCAACCAAATCTCAGTGAGGATCAATTACACAGATTCAATCTCAATTCCGTATATCTTGTCTTGCTAAATAGTTTATAAATACTGATTTTCATCCTCATGATTTTCAGATTACATAATGATGTCTTCATCTATCTTTTTTACTAAAATATATTGGAGTTTTAGTGTTTCTATATTCATTCCATCACATTAAAACCCCATCTTTAAAGACAGGAAATCATCCAAGGGTTTTTTGACTTAATGAAGTTTTTCAATTTTCATCTTTTTCTTCAAGTATAGTAGGTTCTTTTGGAAATTTTAAATTATGTGGAGGAGCCAATTTTTTATAATCTAACCATTTTATTAAAGGAGATTTATTGTAGTTTATATCTGGAAAATGATACATAGTAGAAATCTCATCAACAGAAAAAGTTGATACATTTTGAAAAAATCAAACTAGTTTATATTTATATCAAAAATAAATAGTTGGAACGAAAATAAAAGACAATGTATCTTCTCTAAATTGAGGATTATCCAAAGAATTATTGTATTCATCTGTAAATATAGAAGAGGCTCATATAATTGCATTAACTCAATCAGTGCTCATTTCTTTAGAATTGGAGCTAACAATTATTCTCAAAGATGCATTAAAAGCAGGTTGACTAGCAGCTTCTCACATGATTTTTTGACTTTCAGTTTCAGCTTGATTAAATATCTTATAAGCATCTCAAGAACTGGCTCCTGGAGCATTTTCTTGATTTTTTATCATATCTTCAGGTCATTGAATCATACCAACAATCGGATTCCATAAAAAATCTGCATATGCAAATTTTTTCTTTTTTCAATATTGTCATTTTGATACAAGTCATGCAGCCTTTTTTGCTTTTGTATTCCACTTTGACCCTACTGGTTTAATCACAATTTGAAATATTGCCTTATCTTCTTTTCATAATCATCAAAAAACATTTGTAAAGTTATTTAATGGATCATTTTCAAGGTATTTATAAGATTTTATAGGGAAAACATCATCATTTTGTTTTTGCAGAGAAATACATTTTATGTTATATCATTTTTCCCTTAGATTTATATATTCTTTTTTTGGATCTACTATCTTAACTTCCGCATCTGTATAGACAGATGTGATATGTTGAGCAATAAGATTAAAAAAGCTTTTATATGTTACTATAAAAAATGAAACTTCTCATTTCTCATAAACAAGTTCCAAAGAAAGTTTTGCATGTTTAAATACATAGTTTACAACAGTTTCTCTAAATCCAGCATCACTCATCTTGTGAACAGATTTAAAAAACATAGACATTATTCAAATTTTTTCTTTGAAATCCTTTTTTGTTTCATGCTCTTTATCTAGTTTACTATCATTTCTTGGGAGAGTAACTCTCAGATAAATCAGATTTTTTGCATAGTATAATTCAAATAGAAGTCTTATTATTTTTATAAGTACAATAATTCATACTACTATGATAATTAGATACCCAAAAAACTGAAATACACCAGAAAAAAAATCATAAATTGCAGAGTTTCCAGATGTTTCAGAGGCAATTCTCAAGGTATTCGTTTGTGTGTTTGAACGAATAAGTTGTGCAAAAGTTGTTGGTGCGGTATAAAGCGAAAACAATATTACATAAAATAATTTATTCATTTTTCCATTTGTTTTTATTTTTATATTCAATATAATTCTATCATAAATTATGCAAAAAACCTAAGATTTATATTTGACAAACTTATATTACATTTTTAAATTATGAGAAATAATATTGTACATTTTTGAGTGGCTGAACAAACCTACGAAATAAGGGAAATCGTAGAAGTATGAAATAAAATAAAAAGCTTTTGAGTTACAATTATCTGGGAAAATATATGAGATCCTGTAAGTAAATGAGAAAAAGTGCCTACTTGGCTAAGAGAGATTGTAAAAAATAATATTGATGAAGATGATTCATTTGCTTATTCTCCTTCAAAATGAGTTCTAGAAACAAGAGAATATTTAGCAAAGAAAAATTGAAAAATCACATCAGATGACATAATCTTTTTCAACTGATTATGAGAAGCTATAAATAAAGTTTATTGATATCTTGCAATTTCAGCTAGAGTATTGTGACCAAATCCAGCATATCCAACTCATTCTTCAGCAGAAGCAACAAACTCTGGAAGTTTTCATATAACATATAATTTAAACCCAGATAATGACTGGAATCCAGATTTAGAAGAAATAGAAAATAAAGTTAGATATAATCCAAATATTTCAGCAATTTTGGTTATAAATCCAGATAATCCAACTTGAGCAGTATTTAAGAAAAAAACTTTAAAATGAATCATTGATATTGCAAAAAAATACGATTTATTTGTAATTTTTGATGAGATTTATGAAAAACTTACTTTTGAAGAAGAAGATAGGGTGTTATTAAAAGATATAATTTGAGATGTACCTGGAATTGCTATGAAATGACTTAGTAAAGAAGTTCCATGGCCAGGTTCTAGATGTTGATGGATTGAAGTTTATAATCAAGACAAAGATGAACAATTTAGAAAATATATCAAATCAGTATTTTTTTCTAAGATGCTAGAAGTTTGTTCTACAACACTTCCTCAAAAAGTATTACCTGATATCTATGAGTCAATAGATTTCAAAAAGTCTCTAAAAGATAGAATAAAAAAATACAAAGAGAGAGCACAAATAGTAGAAGATATTTTCTGAGACTTAGATTTAATTAAATTTGTAAAACCAAAAGGAGCATTTTACTGTGCTATAATTTTTAATTTAGATAAATTTCCAAAAAATCCTACATTAAAAATAGAAAATGATAATCTAAAATGATACATAGAATGAATCTGTGTTGATTTGAGATTTGATAAAAAATTTTGTTATTATATGATGGCAGCATATTGAATTTGTACAGTTCCTCTAAGTTGATTCAATTCAAGTTATCATTGATTTAGAATGACACTTTTAGAAGAAGATTTAGAAAAATTTAAACATATAGTAAAAACTATTAAAAAAGCTATAATTGAATATTCTAAAAATTAATTACTACTTAATTTAATTTTTAATGAACAAAATAAAATTAATAATCGCTTTTGTATTATTGTTTGTTTGTTTTAATAAATCATATTCTTTATGAGAACAATATTTACCTGTTGTAAAAATAGTAAGCTATAAAGATGTTATTTGAAACAATATCGAGGAAGTTTGATGATGAACAGCAATTGTTTTAAACAAAGATGGTTACTTATTGGCAAGCAGTTTCTCTGTAAATAATATGGAATGAGTATCGTCAGAGTATTATAATATCTGTTTAACAAAAGATTATTCTACAAAACCAAGCTGTTTATATACTGCATCTTTAGTTGATTATGATGAAGACCTAGAGTTAGCGATATTGAAATTGGATGATAAAAATACTTCATGAAGCTGAGTTGATTTAACAAAATTGTCCTATTTAGAAATAGCATACAGTTATAAAACTAAATTAGAGGAAGAGTATTATTCTATTTGATACCCTGGTAATTTGGATTGATTGATTCAAAAAAAGAAATGAAAATTTACATGAGAGTCAATATATAAAAATCATAAATATCTAAAATCAGATGCCCTTTTGTCTAATAAATTTTTTGGATGAGCTTTTACAAATAAAGACGGAAAATTAATCTGATTTTCATCAAACTATATTTCAGAGTTTTATAATACTAGCTCATTGTATTCGTTAGATATCAATGAAGCTAAAAGTTTTATTGAGAAAAACATATGAAAGGCCCCATTATCTATAAATAATTCAGATAATTTTATCAAAGTGAGTGAAAAATTGAATAGTTTAAATAATTCACTAAAAATAAGTGATAATTTTGTAAATTTCTCTTTTAAAAAGGATTATGAAATAAAAAGATACAATTTAGATAAATGATTTATATTAAAGCCAAGAGTTGATAATGATGCATTGGTAAATTACATGGAGGTGAGGTTAGAAAAAAATATCAAAGTAGATAATTATGATGAGTTATTATACTTTTTTTCAAGTCAAAATTTATATGATAAAAACAAAGATAAAGTTTGAAAGAAAAAAATAGGACAGGTTGAATTTACTCATATTTTAATAAATTCAGATTCATTTTATGAAAAACATATTTATGCTACAAAGTTAGAAGATAAGTTAGTTACAATATTTTTAAATAGAAAAAAGTTTAGTGATCAATATAAAGAAAAAGCTTCTATTGCATCTTTAGATGAAATACTAACTACCATTTCTTTTAATAAATCATGAATAAAAAATATTGAAACTAATTTAAAAATTGATAAACCAAAAATCACTATTTCAACATGATCAATGCTTAGTGATACACAAGGAGAGGCAATAAATTACTTTTGAAAATTAACAGATTTTTTCCAGTTATCATTAAAAGAATTAGAAAAAAATAACTGAAAAACAAAAACACTTGATCAAATGTATTTAGAAGATACTTCTTGAATAGAGGGCGATTATAAGAAAAAAATAAAATTTTTGTGACATGATGGATATATGTATTGTCCAAATAAGGATATAAAGACAAAAGATGAAAAATGATTTTCATTTTATAAAAGATATTGTTATATAAACATATTTAATGAATTAAAATGAATAAATAATAAAGAATATTATTTACAATGATTATTGGTATCAAATAGAACAACAATAGTAGAAAATTTAACAAAAACGGTTGCTTATCTAGAAAGTAATGTATCAATAGACAAGATTTGAGATGGGGGAACAAAAATACCAAATATCTATAAAACAATAGTTCCGTTAAAATTTAAGGATATAAAATATCAGTCTGATAATTTTAAAAGTGTACTCAAGACACTAGTTAGATATAAGGTTATTTCAAATTCTCTGTATTATAATCCAGATGAGCCAATTAAATGGAAAGATTACTTAAAGACCTACTTTAAATTTAAATATAATTATCAATTCAATACAAAATTTGCTTGTTCATGAGGACAATACAGTTGTTTATTTCAAAATAATTATGTTGATATAAATTGAAGAAAAACTAGTTTATATACTGTTTTCAAAGAGATGAAAATACCACTAGATTATTATGTAGATTATGACAAAGCTTTAGTTTTTGATGATTATATTGAACTTAAGCTTGCTTGAATTAATGCAGAATATAGTGAAGAATGGCTTAAAAAGTATCAAAAATTTAAAAATGATTCATCATATAGTTTGATAAGAGAAAAGCTTGAGGTTTATCTAGAAAAAAAATATCCATGAGAAAAGATAAGCATATATGATGAAATTTGAATTGATTCTAAAGAAGAGATTTCATATTTTCAAACAAAAAATGTATACTTTATTTTTGATAAAAAAAGTATTGTAAAAAAAGATATTTACAAAAAATGACAATTTGATTTTACTTCAAAAGACAAGATAAATAATGACTATTGCAAATGAGCTTATCTCAATAAATGTTACAAGGTAATGACTAAATCAATGATGGTTGATTTACTTGTACCAAAGATGAATTTTAGTATATTTGAATAAAAAATATTATAAAAAAATAACCACCCTAAGATGGTTATTTTTTAAGTATTTCTAACTTTTTTTCTTCTTCTCACTTCTTAAATATACTTCATAGTAAATTCATTTTAAGATAAACAATGTTAATGCAGAAGCTGATATTATTCAAAATATAATTGTATAACCCATTCATGCCCAAAACTCATCTTTCATAGCAATTGGAAGTATTCATAGAGATGTTGTAAAAGTAGTTAATGTCATTGGTTCAAGACGGCTAGATCAAGCTTCAACCAGAGCTGTAAAAGAGTTCATTCATTTATTTAAGTTTATATTGATAGCATCTACCAAGATTATTCAGTGATTAACTGCAATTCAAGTAAATGATATAAATCATATTCAAAAAGGTAGAGAAAAAGGATTTCAAGTTATTAGTAGTCAAAGCATTACAAATGGTAATGACATAACTACTGAATATAGTATTATAAGTGGTTGAGAGTAACTATTAAATTGTAGTGTTAATATAGAGAAAATTATTATTACTGCAATAAAAAATGAAGATAAAACGGCAACAATTAATTCTTTATTTTCTTCATTTTCTCATCATTTCATATAAGATATTCATGATGGAAAAGTATAGGATTTTGCATATTCTTCAAATTTTGCTTGAGTAGAAACACTATCAACTCATTTCTCTAAGTCAGCATCTACAGTAATTGTAATTTTTCAATCCTCACTTGATATAGATGCAATAGAGTTTTTAGCATTATATTCAACAAAGTTACCAACTTGATATATTTTTCATGCATAAGAAAAACTAGAATTCATAATATCGTCGATATTTACTTCTTCTCTAAAATTTGATTGTTTCACATACACATCCATATCCGTTCAATTGTCTTCTATTGATCATACATTAACTCAGTTCATCATTTGCATTATATGACCATAAATTACAGCAGGAGGAATATTGTATGTACCTAAAACCTCTTTTTTAAAAGTAAAGATAAATTGCCCAGGAGTATCATTTGATGATAGAGATACTGATTTTGTTCAAGGGATTGTTTTCAATTTTTTTTCAAATACTTTTGCTGTATCAATAAGCTCTGATAATTGTTCAGATTTTTCAGCAGTAATCTTAAGTCAAACAGCCTTTCATCAAGGAGGTCATCATTTTAATGCTTCAGTAACTACTTTTAATCATTTTCATTCATAAATCTCCATATCTTTTGAGATTAATTTTTCTATCTCAAAAACATTTCTTTGTCCCAGCTTCTGTCTCTCATTTCTTTTTGTAAGTTGAATTGTGATATCAACATAATTATCTGAAACTGAAATAGTATAATATTTAATTTCTTTATATTTTGATAAATAATCACTAATTCATACTATTTTTTCATTCATTCTCTCTGTTTTTAAACCATTTTCTCATTCGATTGAGACAGTCAGATAATTATTATCTGCACTAGGAAATAGATTAAATCATACTGCAGGAGCTAAAAATATAAATGATAATATAAGCAAAATTACAGGGATGATTATAGAAACTCTTCTAATAAATGTATTTTGAAGGAAAGTAGACAATACTCTTTTGTACCATAAAGTTACAGCATGTATAACTCTTACTCTTAGTGATGTTGTACTAAATCAAAGCTCTTTTTTTCATTCTCTTTCAAGGTATAATAATTCTTTTTCTTCATCACTAGCATATTCCAAAGTAGTATCATCATGCACATATTTTTTTTGTTTTCTAACAAAAAGTAGATATAAAGCACTGTTTACAGTCAAGGCTAAAACCAATCAACAAGCCAATACTCAAAATATTGTTATAGGGATGTAAGCTAGAAATTTTCACATTATCCCTGGTAAAAACATCATTGGTATAAATGCAACTATAGTAGATAATACTCAAGAAATAATAGGAATTGCATATTCTTTAAGTGCAAGCATTATAGCGGTTTCAGGATCATATCATACTCTCATTTTGGCTGAAGCGGCTTGTACTATTACTATTATGGTATCAACTGCAATTCAAAATGACAAGATTAAAGAAAAGTTTGTTAAAAAATTTAGTGAATATCAACCATAATAAAGTATTATAAAAGTTGTCAAAAATGCCAAAGGAAGAGTAACAGATGCAAACACAGAATCTTTAAATCAAACAAAGAGATACATTGCAACAAATACCAAAATAAGTGTAGTTAATGCTTCTCTTGCTAAATCTTTATAATCTTCCATTATTTGATCAGCTATATCATTACCATAAACATACGATAAATCTTTAAACTCATCAGTTTTAAAAGTATCTTCAATTACTTTTTTTGCATCTTTTGAAGCAGTAAGTATACTTGCTCAATCTATTTTGTTTACAAGAAGTGATATAAATGGCAATCAATTTCTTTCATAAGTTCATACCAAACTTATAGATTTATCTTTATAAACTCTTTCAATTGATGCAATGTCTCATAATTTTATGTAGTTTCAACTACTAAGTTGTAATGGAATTTCAAGCATTTCTATTGAATCACTATATTTTCATTCTATACGAAAGTCATATTTTTTATCTCATACTTTAAAATTTCAGATAGGGATATCCTTATTCCATGCTTTAATTGTAGAAGATATTGCCTCAATTGTTAATCATGAATTTTTTATTTTTTCCTCAGGAATAACTATTTCTATATCATATTCATTTCAACTTGTTGATGATGATCATAGCATTGACCTAAGATTTCAATTAGCAAAATCAACACTTTCAACTAAGCTAACTTTTTCTATATTATTTTTCAATATATTAGCTTTTTCTACTAAAATACCTTTTGAAATATTTGGATCTTTTGAATACAAATAAACTCAAAAAGCTTGTTTTGTATCAGTATCGATTTCAGTTATAACTGGAGTTTTAGCATCAGTAGGGAAAACTATTTTATTAACATTGTTTCTTACTTCATTTACTACATCTTTAGTATCAGCTCATGTTTTTAAAGTTATGATAACTGATGAAAATCATAAAGAAGAACTTGATTCTATTTTATCAATTCATTTGATATCTTTAACTTCTTTGTATACTTTTTCAGTAATCAAGCTATCAATATCGTTTGGATTTGTTCAAGGATAAACAGTTGAAACTGATACCATACCAAATTCAATAGCTGGACTTGATTCTTTTGGAATACTTACTAAAGAAAGACTTCATAAAATTACTATTAATAGTATAACCAGATAGGAAATACGATATTGTCTAACCCAAAATCAAAAAAATCATTTAAGTGTTTTTTCTCTCAGTTCATTAAGTCTTGACATAAACATTAATTAATAATTAATAATTAACAATTAATAATTAACAATTAAGTAATAAATAATAATATAATTATTAGCTAGAGCTACTTTTATTATTAATTAATCATTATTAATTGTTAATTATTATTCTATTGTTCAATCTTTATATTGAATTTATTCTCATCATAATTAGTGAAATCACTAGTTACTATAAATGCTTTTTTAGGATTGATTTTTGAGTCCAAAAATCACAAGAATTCAATATCTTCTTTATACATTTTTCATAATAGAACTTCTTTCTGAACAACTTTTTTATTATCATATATATAAATAGTTCATTTATTAGTTCAAACTAGTTTTACATTTTTAATAGGCAGTAGAATAGATTTTGATTTAATAGGAACAGAAACATCTATTACTCAACCAAGATTTTGTATTTTTTCATTAAACACTGCCAAAACTTTGTAGTTAAGAGAGTCATCTGAAATAGATGAAACTGAATAAATAGTTCAAGTAAGAGACTTCTCTCAGATTTTTGTATAAACAGGATCTCAAACATCTATGTATTGTAGCTCACTTTCTTTAAAATATAGCTCAACTTGAGATGCTTTATCAGAGATAATTGTCAGAATTGGAGTTCACATACTTACATCCTGTCATTCATCTACAAATATGTCTCAAATAACTCAATCAATAGAAGCTGTAATATTTAATTTGTTATATTCTCTTGCAGCAAGGTTTTGTGCAATGTATGCTTCTCTCATACTATTTTCAATTCATTTAAGAGTCAAATCTCTAGATTCTTTAGCTGTTTTTATAGATTCAACAGTTTGTTTTATTTGTAATTCTATAGAGTTAATTGCATCTTCACTTGAAGTAACAACTTTAGTTAAAGTGTTTTCTGAACTAGTTGTTCATAAATCATAAGATTTTACAAATATATCTCTATCTTTTTTCAATAATTCTAATTGTTTAGCAAGAGAACTTTCTGTGTTTTTATATGTTTTTAAAAAACTAGAAGCAGAATTGTTAAAACCAATAAAAGCTGAATTATTTATTGTTAATTGAGATTGATAAGCATTTGTAGTTGCAACATAAGCATCTATTTGAGTTTGACCAAGTTGTCATACTGATATTAAAGAGTTATTTATAGTTTTTTCAAGTGAAGTTAAATATCTATCTATTGTAGTATAATTTGTCTCAATTACTAACAAAAAATCAAGTAAATTTTCTTCAGTCAAATTTTCTTTATCAAAATTCATTGAATTTAAAGTTTCTTTTATTTTAACTAAATTTTTTAATTCTTCTTCTGTTTTACTTTTTAGAAGCATATCTTTTGCTCAGAAAAAATCATCAAATTTTTTTACATCATCTTCATACAATCAAGTAATATCAAACAATTTATCTCAAAAGGTAATTATATCATCTAAAAACATTTTTTGTGTAAGATATTCTTTTTTTGTAGAATTTTTAAAATTTTCTATTGTTTCTTTATTGTTTGATAATGCATTATTGTAATCTAGCTCTGCTTTTGAAATAGAATTATCAAGTTTTTGTAGTTCTAAAGAAGATTTTGTATCCATTCACTCATAATCACTATTGTTTAAATTATCCTGAGCTTGTGATATATCAACAGAAGATGTAGTTTTAAGTGTTTTAAGGCTATTTTCAAGTTTTTCTAAAGCTATTTCAAGATCAAATATTTGTTTATCAAGGGATACTTTAGTAGAGTCATAGTTAATCTGAAGTCTCTCAATTGATACTCATGCTCTATCTAGATTCAATCAATAATTTGCAACAGTATCATCTAAGAAAACTATATTTTGTCATGCTCTAACTTTTTCTCATTCTTTTACTGCGATATTTCAAATTCTTCAAATTCATTGAGAAGAAAGTTTTATATCTTCTTTTCATTCTATTTTACCACTTTTTTTCAAAAAAGAATTACTTCATAGAGAATCTAGTGGTTTTATTTGAACCAAAAAATCTTTTTTTGTATTTTTTACTGTTTCTTCAGTTTTTCCACAAGAGATAAGTAAAAGAGTAAGTAAAAATAAGGAAATTATTTTTTTCATATTTTTGTGTTAAAAGTTAATTATTTATTTTTTAAATGAGTTCATTTCAGCTTCCATAAAAGCCATTAGTTCTTCGATGTCATTTTGTTTTACCATTCAAATAGCTTTACCATATTTAGTCACCACCATAAGGCTATCTCATACATTTATATCTAGATATTTTCTTATTTGAGATGGGATAACAACTTGTCATTTTGCTCCAACTGTAACTGCTCAGTGTATCCAAATTCAACATTTTTTATTGATATTTTCACATTTTTTGATATCCATAATTATAATTTATATAGTAAGAAAAGTTGAAAAAGTAGGAAAAGTAGGAAATATTATACTTAACAGAAATAGTATAATAAATTATAATAAAATGCAAAGGTAAGTAAAAAATAATATTGACAAATAATTAACATTGATTATAATATACTTATTAATTAATTTATATATAATATGACAGAAATAATAAAAGGTTTAATTGAAACAGAAGATTCTTGAAATTGAGAAAAATCTTTAGAAGTAACTAATTATTCAGATGAAATAAGACTAAAAGTAGTCCATACTCTTAGATGTTCATTAGATAGTACTTTTGAAAAAGTTATTTCTAGAGTTGATTCATTTATGAGTTGAAAACACGAGAAAAACTCAGAATTAAGAGATAATATTTTAGATATGATATTAGCTGTATTAACATCAATTAATGAGTGACTTGCAAATAAAATAAATGACAATAGACCAGCTAATGAAATAATAGAGCTAATTCTTGCTGATAGATATATGATATTTACACTTAAAAAAATGTGAATTGATCCAAATGATGAAAAAATAATGAATACAATTGTTGAAAATATTCCTAATTTACTAAAATAATAATATCAAATTATATAAAAAAAGCTTGATTTGTTTAATCAGGCTTTTTTTATTTGACCTTGAAAAAAATACTTTCTCTAATATAATATATCGTAGATTTTAGATTAACAAATTATAGATTTACAAATGGAAAATCTGCTAATTTTTTAATTTTTTAATTTTTTAATTTTTCTAAATATGACCATTACAAGCCAACAAATAAGACAAAAATACTTAGAATTTTTTGAGAAACAAGGACACAAGATTGTACCATCTAGTCCACTTATTCCTGAAAATGACCCAACAACTTTATTTACAGGATCAGGTATGCAACCTATGGTTCCATACTTACTATGAGAAAAACACCCTCTTTGAAACAGGATTTGTGATAGTCAAAAGAGTTTCAGAAGCTGAGATATAGAAGATATAGGAGACAATAGGCACACTACATTTTTTGAGATGCTTTGAAACTGGAGTTTATGAGATTATTTCAAGGAGAAACAAGTTCCTTGGATGTTTGAATTTCTGACAAAAGAATTATGATTAAATCCAAAAAATCTCTATGTAACTGTATTTAGAGGTAATGAAAAATATGGTATTTCAAAAGATACAGAAGCAGTAGAATTATGGAGAAAAGAGTTTAAAAATGTTTGAAGTGATGCACTAGATGTAGATTTTGCTGAAGAGAAAGGAATGCAATGAGGAAGGATATTTTATTATCCTGAGGAAAAAAACTGGTGGAGTAGAGCTTGAATACCTGGAAATATGCCAGAATGAGAACCAGGTGGACCTGATTCAGAGATGTTTTGGGACTTTGGTGCAGAATTAAAAATGCATGAAGTTTCAGAATGGAAAGATGAACCTTGTCATCCAAACTGTGATTGTGGTAGATTTCTTGAAATCTGAAACAATGTCTTTATGCAATTTCAAAAGTCGGGAGACTGATTTAAAGAACTTGCAAACAAAAATATAGATTTTTGATGATGACTTGAGAGACTTGCTGCAGCAATAAAAAATAATCCAGATGTGTTTTTTGGAGACTTGTTTGATTGAATTAGAACAAAAATCGAAGAATTATCAGGTAAAAAATACGGTGAAAACCCAAAAGAAACAAAAGCATTTAGAGTAGTTATGGATCACCTAAGAGCTTCTACTTTCCTTATTTGCGACTGAGCAGTTCCTTCAAACAAAGACCAATGATACTTTACAAGAAGACTTTTAAGAAGAGCAATCAGATTTGCAAGAGATTTATGAATAAACTGAGGACTCTCAAAAGAAGTAGCACTTGAAGTAATAAAAGAATACAAAGACCATTACAAAGAACTAGAAGCTAAAAAAGATTTTATAGTAACAGAAATAGAAAAAGAAGAAAAACAATTCCTAGCTACACTTGAAAATTGACTAAAAGAGTTTGAAAAACTAGTAAAATGATTTGAAATAGCCTTTGAAAAAACAGGTAAAAAAATAGATACTATCTCATGAGATAAAGCATTTAAACTTTATGATACTTACGGTTTTCCTCTAGAAATAACACAAGAATTGGCAGAAGAAAAATGATTAAAAATAGATGTAGAAGGATTTAAAGAAGCTTTCAAAAAACACAAAGATTTATCTCGTGCCTGAGCAGAACAAAAATTTAAATGATGATTAGCGGATAGTGCTGAAGAAACTACAGCTTTGCATACTGCAGCTCACTTGATGCTTGCTTGAATCAGAAAAGTACTTTGAGCAGATATTCATCAAAAGTGATCAAATATCACAGCAGAAAGACTTAGATTTGATTTCAATTATGGAGAAAAAGTAAGTGAAGATAAACTTAAAGAAATAGAAAATTATGTAAACAGTGTAATAGAAAAAAACTGTGCTATGGTTTTAGATGAGATTAAAAAATCAGAAGCAGAATCAGACAAAACAATAGAGTGAAGTTTCTGGGAAAAGTATCCAGAAATAGTTAAGGTTTACACAGTAAAAGACAGTGAGGGTAATATCTACTCAAGAGAACTTTGCTGATGACCACATATCACAAACACTTCAACAATGTGAAGATTTAGAATAATCAAAGAAGAATCAAGCAGTGCTTGAGTTAGGAGAATCAAAGCAGTTTTAGAAAAATAATAACTATGTTAGATAATACAATAATAAACAAAGCGAAAATATATATCAATAATGAATTAGTTTGATTATGTTCAGCTCATGATATGTATCACATAGAAAGAGTTTATGATAATTCAATCAAGATTTTTGAGTGAGAACAAGATTGAGATGAGTTAGTTATTTGATTATGAGCAGTATTTCATGAGATGTTGGATGAAAAATTTTTTCAATGAAAGAAAGAAAATCAAATAAAAAAAATTAATGATTTTTTGAATTCTATAGAGTTAACAGATACACAAAAAGAAAAAATCATTTTTATTATTGAAAATATAGGATATGGTAAGAGTCTGTCTTGAAAAACAATAAACAAATTTATAGAATTTCAAATTGTTGAAGAAGCTGATAGATTAGATGCGATAGGAGCAATAGCAATTGCAAGAACTTTTGCTTATTGAGGAAAGATAAAAAGACCAATTTATGAACCAAATCAAAAACCTATTGAAAATATGACTTGTGAACAATATTATAGAGCTGAGTCACACTCTATTAATCATTTTTATGAAAAATTACTAAAATTAAAAGATAAGATGAAAACAAAAGTTTGAAAACAGATAGCAACTGAAAGACATATATTTATGGAAAAATATTTAGAGCAGTTTTTTGCCGAATGGAAATGAGAAAGATAAGTTTAAAAAAACTTGAATTTTTCGAAAAATGATTAACTTATACGGGTGGTAAATTTTAAAAACAATAAGATGAAAAAAACTAACATAACAGTAATAGGATGATGATCAGGAAGTTTTAATGTACTTTATTGATTAAAAAAAGTTTTTAGTAGAGAAGAAAGAGATCTTAGAGCAATTATTGCTATGACTGATTCCGGTTGAACTACTGGAGAGATTAGAGACAAATACTGAGTATTGCCTCCAGGGGATATCAGAAGAGCAGTAGCTGCATTGGCTCGTGATACTTGATTTGTAAGAAAACTCTTTGAATATAAATTTAAATGAGAATGTTGAGTAATAGGATGAAACAAAATCTGAAATATATTACTGACTGCACTTGCAGATATAAAGTGAAGTTTCGAAAGTGGACTTGAAGAAGCTTGCAAGATGTTTGATACAGAAGGACAAGTTATACCAGTTACTTTAGAGGATGTACACCTATGAGTTAGATTTGAAGATGGAACAGAAATAATTTGAGAAAAAAATATAGATGTAAGCGATACTAATCCTTGAGAGAGATGACACAATATAGATCAAAATATAGTTGATGCTTTTTTGGTATGATGAGATTGAACACTAAATCCAAAAGCTAGAGAGTCTATTCTGACATCAGATATCGTTATCATATGACCAGGAGATTTTTATACAAGTATTATTCCAAATCTACTTTCTCCGGGGATGAAAGAAGCTTTAACTGACACAAAAGCAAAGATAGTTTATGTAGTTAATATTATGACAAAAAAATGAGAAACTACTACTTATGAACTACCTGATTTTATTGATAACATAGAGAAATATGCAGGAGAAGTAATCGATTATGTAATAGTAAATGATTGAATTATAAGTGATGAACTAGTAGAAAAATACAAGAAAGAGGAATGAAAAAAGCCAGTAAAAATGAAAGAATCTCACAATTTCTTAACCAAAGAGTACAAAATTATCAATGCTGACCTAATCAATGAAAGTGATGTAGTAAGACATGACCCAGAAAAATTGGCTAAAGTAATAAGAAAAATAATAAAAAATTAAACGATTTTCAATTTTTTAATACGGAATTAATATAAATCGTGTATAATTAAATAAATGGTCAATTTAAAAGAAAATATTGTTTATACATAATAAATTTTTGGGGTAATTTATTAAAGATTTATTAATATAACTTTTAATAAATCTTTATATCTTAACTTTTTCTTATGAAAAAATTAGCTTTGTTTATCCTATTGATTACTATTGTTGTTAATCCAATATCATTAATTTATGCAAAAACAAAAATTACATATCAGAAAGCTGAATGACTAGCTCTACAATATATAAAAAATTCTATTGATGATGAAAATTGGAAAAATAACAATCCAAAAATAGAAGGAGAATGAAAATATTTTTATAATGATAATGAGAATAATCCATGATATATAGAATTTAAAGTAAGTTGTGATAATAATACTGATTGTTGATTTGTACTTGTAAATATTGACTGAGATGATGTAGCTGTTCCTATTTCATCTACTGTATGAAATACACCAAGTGAGGTAGTTTATCAAGAAGGCGATAAAAAGCTATATTATTTTGATATTATGATAGACAATGAACTTTTACAAATTTAGTATCATGAACTGCTCCATCAGAATGAATTTGAACTACAGTACAGACATTG
>SAAG01000036.1 GCA_010119095.1 Candidatus Altimarinota bacterium | reverse complement strand
TAAGACAATAAATTCATGAGATAGTGTAACACTTAATTGAACATGAGCAGATACAGATTGAAGCATAACAGCTTATGAATGGTCAACATGATGAAGTGTGGTATGATCAGCACAAGGTTTAACTGTATCACCAACTACAACAACTACATACAAATTTAGAGTAAAAGATGATAAGTGATTATGGTCAGAATATGATGAAGTAAGTGTAACAGTAGGTAGTGCAAATACTGCTCCAACTGTTTCAAATCCTACTTCAAGTGGAGATTTAGAATTTGGTAATGTATTATCAAATATATGATTAGATATATCAGATGATGATTTGTCTAAAGTAACTTGGACTTTAAGTTGAACACAATGAGGTTGAGACTGATGAACATTTTCTCAATCAAGTGGGACTTGAAATACATTACATTGAATTACTTTTAATGCAACAATTTGATCAAAAACATGACGGACAATTAAAGCTACTATAACAGACTCTGGAAGTGGAAATTCTGAAACTGTAACAATTTATAGTAATTAAAAAAAATAACTCCTAATTTGGAGTTATTTTTTTTATCTTAAATATTTATTTTTTATATATTTTTACATAATCTAAACTTCAAGTAAAATCTTGTCATATAAACAGTGTACTAGGAAAATTTGTTGATTCTCAAACTCCTGGTCATGATACAATAGCATTATTATTTGATGAATCAATTAATTTTAAATTCCAATTAGTTCAATCTAAAATTGATATAATTTTATAATAAGACATTCAATTTATAGATATAAAACTACTTAAATCTGTTGAAAGAATATATTTAGAGTTGTTATAGAATCAATTATAAAATCATAAAATTAAATTGAATGAGGTTGGTTTAAACATTAAATAGTGATAATTTGGGTTTGAATCTTTGAAAAGATATCATGTAGATGTTACTCATGTTAAACTCTCTCATTTTACACTCATCTCTATAGCATATGGACTACTTCATATACCTAATCATGATGTGGTGTATTGTAATTCATTAGGTCAAGTTAAGTTTAGTGCATAGTTTGTTCATCATAAATTTGTATAGGGTGATGATGAAATATTTCCAAGATTAAATGTAACAAAACTTCAAGTATGGTAATACAAATTAGCATTTCAATCAAGAGGTGCATAAGCTACTAAAGTATATCATGAATTTACTAGACTTTGATCCATATCAATACATCAAGTATATTCTGGTCATGTAAATTGTATTTGATATGGTGGATTACATCATCAAACTGTTCCATTGTATGCTAAATCTTTATTTATACTTATTTCCTGAGTACACTTTATACCTTGAGAATCACATATTTTGAGAGTATATACATCTCAGGCAATTGTTCATAAGAGTGTTAATGTGTTTCAAGAGAATGTATAATGTGGGGAAGGACTTGGTATTGCAGTACTTCAAGTATAAACTTTTTTTCCGTTACTTGTTCCAGAAAAACTAGTAGGAAATTCAAGTGTAACTTTTCCAGAATTGATAGATGTTATTTTTGGTTTGATATTTTCTAGTCAGTCTTCGTTTGGAAGAGAAGGGATAGATCAAGGTAAAACTGTACCAGTACTATTTGTATTTGAGCTAAATTTAACTGGGATACTTCATACTGTATTCATATCAAAAGGTGTAGGAAATGGAGAATACATTAAATTATTAGCTTTTATTCAGTTTACCAAATCTGTTATAGACCGAATTCAATTGAATTTAGAAATATTTATGGTTCCTTTTACAATAGTTACATATGTGGGCATTCATCACATTCATCATTCTTTCTCAACACCAAATACAGTCCCTCTTACTGCAGCTTCTGTATCTGTAGTATAGATTTCAAATTCAGAGTCTGAGTCTAGGCGAGAAGTCTTTGTCCAGATACTACCATAATCAAGTGCTAGTTGTATCTTTGTAAGCAGATTATTTTCTCACTTATATGTCATATTTGCAAGTACTAGTCTACTAGTCTTGTTCATACTTGTAGTATTAGGATCTCATAGGTAAGATTTACTTCAGTCACTGTAAAAAATCTCAACTTGTCATCCAGTTCAGACAAAAATCTCATCTCAGCTTACAAGATCATTGTTATCTATCCAGTTTTTGTTTATAGGTTTATTATTGACTAATACTTCTCAACTAAAACTTCATAGTTTTGCTTTTATTACTCTTTCTTCTGGATTGTAAGGGAAGTTATTTTTTGATTGATCATATACAAAATCAGGTCAGTTGTATTCTCTTATAAGATTATACGGTCAATTTTCTCAGACATAATCTCAGATTACTACAGATTCAAATATATTGTTATCTTTGTTAACTCAAGATATCTCAAATGCTAAATCTCAATTAAGAGTTTTACCGTATGCATAGTATTGATTAGTTCTAGGGTCTATAGGAGTATAGTTCATATACTTTTTTGGTATAGTGTCTTCTGTTATGTTACCGTAAACTCAAAAGGCAGTAGTATCATCATAATGCACATAATTTGAAGAATCATCAAAGTATTTTTGATTTCACTTAGGTAAGGGAAGAGTCTTTGTCTCATTTTTGTATGATTCTAGAGAATTTTGGATTGTTTTTATATCACTTGATATCTTACTATTTTTTGTCTTTTCAGTATAGTTATTGTTGATACTCATTCAAATAACAGAAATCAAAGCAATTACTGCTATAACAATTATAAGTTCCACAAAAGAAAAACCTAATTTAGCCGATAATTGTCACTTTATAGACCTGTATTTTTTATTTTTCATAGAGAAAAAATTATTGAAGTAAAATAGTTATAAAATTATACATTATTTAAATCTTGTTCTGTTCTAATTACTCTTGTAATTATTACTTTTTTCTTTTCTTCATCTATTTTGTAAAATATTTTGTAACTTCATTGTACTATTATCCTCCTATATTCTCAGATGTATTTTTCAAATCTGTAAGGTAAAAATTCAAGAGAAAAGATTGCTTTGTATAGGTCATCATAGATTTTTTTTGCTATTTCTTGATTAAATGAAAATCTGTATATGTAATCTGAAAGTTCATTAATATCTATATGAACTACATCCCTAATTACTATTTTGTAGAACATATTTATTTTAAGTTATTGATATATTCAAGTCACTTGATATATGCTTCTTTAGCATCCGTTTCTCATCATATCTTTTCTGACTCTTGCAATAGATATATCAATTCTTCAATATTTTTTACATTTAAGTTGCTCGGTTTTTTCTTGCTTGGTGAAGTAGTTTGCATAAAATAATATTTATTATATTAATACTTTAATTATATCCGTTACTCCAAAAAAGCAAATTTATTTGAATTTGCTTTTTTGGAGGGAAAATAGTAGGGTGGGGTGAGGAAAAAATTATTTTAAATTAAATAATAGTATATGCTTTTATGATATTTTTTTATATATCAATTTAATTCCATTTCATTAATAATTTCTTTAGAAAATTCATAATTATATTTGAATTTACTATATATATTTAGTTTCCAAGGATCAAAATATTTTATATCAATTCAATCATATCGAAAGTAATCAAAGTCTATATCTACTGTGTTATTTTTATCTGTAACATGTATTCATATTCAATGAATATCTATATGATAATCAGTTCATTCATAACTTAACCTAGATTTATAATTTTGATAAAACATCTTTGCATAAAATGATGATGTAGATAAGTAATCCTGTATTATATTCTTTAAGTTTTTTTTATCCATATGTTTATTTAAATGCTAAAGCTCTAAGTTCCTCTAGAGTTCTTCAATTAATTGTATGTATTCTATCTTTTTGTATATATTTGATAGGGATTCTTTTATATCATAATTCTTTTGCAGCCATGAATCTATGATGTCAATCAACAATTAAAAGCTTACCATCATCAACATATATAATTATTGGATTATTAGGATTAATAACTTAATTTTATAAATTATAGTTTATATTTTTTTAATTACTAAATCTATATATAAATTATTCATATTATATCAATATTTTTTTGTTGCTTCAAAAAGAGTATTTGTATTCATTATAGCAAAATTGTTTTTTTCTTGAGGAGAATAATTTTTTCTTGAAAAATCGAATATTAATCATAATGGTCATAAAGTTCAACTATTATCTATAATGATTCCATCATATCATAATATTTCATATCAATTTTTTATTAACCAATTTAATAAAGGTTTTAAAATACTATAGTGAATATAACATCATTTTTCTCATTGCATTATAAATTTGGATGTATCAAAATTATCATAATATTTTATATATTGTCCCATAATTATTATTTTATATCATAAATTCTTGCATCAACTTTCCAGTCTAAATAATTTTTATCACTTATTTGGACTATGTCTCATGTTCTATTATTTACTACAATATATTGGTTATCAGAAATAAAATATGCTGTTGCTGGATCATTTCTACCATCAAAGTTATCAATACTTTTTCATTTTTTATAAGGTTTTTTAACTACATTTTCTATATCATTTTTTGTCCATTTTCTTTCCTCCATTTGTCATAGAATTTTACTACTATACTTAAGTTTTCAAATTATTAAATTATCCACTTTCCCAACTAACTTAGTAAAAAATCCTGCTCAGGCTAATTGTAGTACCTTACTTGTTGGATCAGCTATACTTAAGCTTAAACTTGTTCAAACATAAGATCATCATTTAGCTTTTTCATATCAAGTAAGACTTAATATTTTTTCGTATAAGTTATTTACAATTTCTTTTCATCAACTATAAGCCTTATTAAAAGTATTAACTGGGTCTTTCACATAACCCCATACAGAGCTTACTCATCTTTCAATACTTTCAAAACTTAAGTCATGCCATAATTCATCTGCTGATTTTATTGCATCATAATAAGTCATCAAATAATCTTTTGTTCACTCAACTATTCAGTCTCTTACTCATTTTTCGATTTCTTCTTGAGTTCATCAGGATTTTTTTATTTCAGCAACTTGATTGTAAAAGTTATTTTTAAACTCTTTATCATAATCTAGTTTATATGAAAATAATTTTTCTGCAAATATTTGTGCATAGTTTTGGATTTCAGTTCTTGTTTTTCATTTATATAAATCATTGGTAAAACATCAATCTGGACAAAATTGTCAGTTATTAGAATTTAATACTAATGCTCTATAAAAATGTAATAAATCATCTCTATCTTTATATTTTGGATCTATTTTTTTATCAAATTCATTTATTATATCATCATATATAAATGAAGCTACAGCTTTACTTAATTCACTTCAGTTTCAAAGCATTATTTTTTTCCTCTTTTCTATTAATTTTTTAGATATTTCCTCAATAATAGCTTTATTATATTTTTTGATTTTTTCTTTTAAAGCTTCTCTTCAATTTTTATATTTATATACTTCTTTTATATATTCACCTTTAATACAAGTATTTGAATTATATCAGTCATTACTTAGATCTTTATATCAAGTTAGACATTTCCAAGCATTTCAATTTATTGTATCATTATCTACACATAAAGAATAGTATGGTCTTACCCGGAATTCTCATTCTCTTTTATATTCACATCTAAAAGCATCTGGTGTACTATTTACTTCAACTCCTTCATCTACACTATTTATCTCTATCCCATTTTCTTTAAATAACTGATTTAAGAAATCATCAATTTCCTGCATTGCTTTTTCTTCTTCCTCTGGAGATACTGGTTTTTCAATATCTCAATTATTTCATCCATTACCCCCACCACTACTACTTCAACCACCAATATTTACTTTAACAGTTCTTTTTGTTCATTCATAATCTTCTAGTTCTACTATGCTTTCTCAGTTTATGATTCACTTTATTCTTAGTTGTTTTCTGTCTTCTCAACTTTCATCCTTGTATTCATATATAAATGCACTTACATTGTCATTGTTTTTCTTGATTTGCTTGATACCTATATAATAATCATCTATATTGATATAACCATAATCATCATTTACTTTTATTTCAACATAGTCTTTATCAAGCTTCAAAACAGAATCAAGAACTGTAACTTTTATCTCAGTAGTTTGTCAGTATTTATCAGTTATAGTAGGGTATGTAATTCATGGTTTTTTTCAAGTAACTTTAGCTTCATTATCACTACTACTGACAGAGAATCAAATAAATTTATCATCATAAGTTCATCTTTTGTACTCTCATCATCAAGCTAATATGCTCAATTTTTTTCATTGCCGTTCTTTGATTCTTAAGGAACTTGGGTTTATCCTAATTGGAGAAACTGGTGGTAAAACTTTGGTTTTGATAGTAGCTATATGGTCTCAAAGCTTGTATACATATACATCTACTTCTCATTCTTTCAATCATTTTACTTGAAGTTCATCGTATTTTATACTTGTACCAGGATAAAAGTTTCTGTTAACAAATAAATCAACTATTCAAGGCTTTGATACTTGGTAGTAGTATCACTCCATTGATCAATATGGATAACTTTCACATTTAACTCAAACTGGAGTTTCACAATTGAATAATTTAACTGGTAGTGGATTAACTGTGATATTGAAAATATGTGTTATATATCTTCAAGTTGGTGACCGAATATAAACTGTAGCTTTTCATGTTGCATCAGCATAGATTCTTAAGGCAGTCTTATACTTTCTAAATCTCAACATAGACCTTTTTGATTCAGTATAATTATACCCATTTTCCATATCACCATCATAATATATTTGTTTTCAGATTTCAGTAGTTACATCTATCACTTTAGGTGCAGGAATAGGATTAACAGTTATATTGAATATTTTTCTTAATCATCAATTGTATCTAAAATATACTTTAGTCTTTCCTACTTTTCATCACTCAATATATTTTTTGTTTCATTGTTCATATAAACTAGCAACACTTCTATCTTCAATAGTTCTATCATATTTTGACATAAATGATACAGAAATCTTATCTGTAGAGTTTAGAGTGAAATTGTCTTCATTTACTTTTACTTTTAAGTTTATAACATATTTTTCAAATTGATATCATTTATTATCTCTTATAATTATTGTTGATTCTCAGATTCAATTTGTATCTAAATATAAGCTGCTTCTTCATACTTGAACTTTCTTAAACATATTTTCCTTAGTTACAGTGTTCATAGAAAAGTAATAGCTAGAGATATCTTCTCAAAAATCTATATAATAAGAATCTCATGCATTAAGTTCTACATTATAAGTTTTTGGTTTGGGTCTTTCAAGTACCTTAACTTTGAAAATATCAGTTATCCTTCAATAATTATCCTTAAAATATACTTCAGTTTCTCATGCTATAACTCATTCTAGGTATAGCCCTCACCGATTATTGATTTTTACTATTCACTCATTTGAAAGTGAATAATTGTAGTTTCTAACTCAAGTATAATAATTTAATTTTTCATAAAATGATGCTTGTACAATTCTAGGAGGATTTGGAGTTGAATACATTATGATATTTGTACAGGATTCAAAACTATCTAGTTGTGAACATATCATTCTCTTGTATGTAGTATTTGGTTTTAGAGAGCTTTCAGTAAAACTAGTAGTATTTGCTGGTATATTATCAACAACTATTTTTCATGTTTCATCTTTGATAACAAATTTTTTCTCATCATACTTTCAACTAGAATTATCTTTCCAAGAGTATGTAACTTTATCATGCATAATATCTCTTGTTGTAAATTCTGTTGGAGCTTCTAATGGATTAGTATCTTTTAAAAGTTTTATTTTTAATACATTTGATTCTACTCCTCAATTCATTGCTTTTGTAAATATATTGATTTCTCAGTCTCTTTCTTTTGATGTATCAATAGTGATTGATTTTTCGATGTCTTTTATCTCGCTAGTATCTTCAGTGTTATTTACTTCAACTCAGTTTTCTTCGATTATTTTATTATAATTAATTCAGTTAAAAGAATAATAATAATCTAAAGGAGAGTTATTATTTACTTTTGAGAATCATTTAAAATTTAAATTAATAGAATATTGATTATCGATATCTATTGATCATACTTGTGTCTTTAGTTCAGATAATCTAATCAATGGTTGTTCTTCTCAAAATTCTACTCAAATTTCTATTGGATAAATCCTTTGATTAGAGTTGTTTGTTACTCAAGATCTAACTACATATTTATAATCTGTAAAATTTATATTTGTATAATTACTAAGCTTAGAAAAACTAATATTTAAGTCTTCTTTTGTAACTCAGTTTATATCTATAATTTTGGCTTTAATATTTTTTGTTTCAAAGTCTACACTGTACTCAATAGTGTATTCTCATGATAGATAATCTGGAAGTTTGTAATTTACTACACTATATTTTCAGTTTTCTTTTTTGTATTGTAATTGTAAAAATCTTCAAGCTTCATAATTATTATTAAAACATTCTACTTCATCCCATGAAGTATTTTTATCACAAATAAAATTTCACCTTTTTTTCTTTTTTGCATACCGAAGAGAATGGTATTGGTAAGTAGTGATACCTAGACTAAGAAGAATATCATTTTCATCACTGTTACTAATTCAGATATATCAGTATTGATTCCGTCATACATTTGAAGTAGGGAAGTTTGCTTTGAATTTACCAGTAAACTCTTTTGGAGTTGTATAATTTTTGTAATCAAATCTATCTTTTGTAAAAAGAGAGAAAGAATTATCTACTGTTTTAGCTTCGATATAATTACTTCAGTAGCTTCACCTTGCTGAATAATTCATAGGATACTTATATCATGCATATCATATATATCATTCATAGAGACTACTGTCAGTTATGTTTCAAAATGTGTGTGATATACTGCTTACTTTTATAGGTCAGCTAGCATTTTGTATACCCATGTTTTCTTCTGCTAAATTTCATAAATCTGTTGGAGTTTCTGTAATTGGTCAATTTTCTCAGTAACCATAATTATCAAATTCTTCACCTTCAGCACTATTTATTTCTACTCATTCTCAATCTTCACTTCACTCACTATCTTTTTGAAATTCACTTAAATTTACATTTTCAATTATGTTTCAGTTTTCATCAATTATATTGTTTTCTTTGTACTCTTTTAATTCTATTTCTGTGAAGTCTGTTTCATCATAATTTTCAACAGTCTCTTCATCTCATACACTATTAATCTCAACAGAACCATCTCATCAATCCAAGCGAATTACTTTTTTTTCTGGAGTTATTTCTTCTTCTATATTTTCTTCTACAGATTCTTCTATGACTTCATCTTCTACTTGTCTTTCGGGTAAGTTATTGATATCAAAATCTGGTCATACCTCATTTCAAGTTGATGGGATTTCTTCTCACTCATCTATTTCTTCTTCTGTATCATCGGCACTATTTATTTTTACTATGCTTCAATTTGCATTGAATGATTGTACAAGAGGTGAGTTTGAGTAAGGTCTAGGGTTTTCAACTGGCTCTTTTATATCTATTAACTCAAAACTAGTTGATAGGTCAGAGTTTATAACTAAACTAGTATTTTTATCTCAAAAATCCATTTTTATCTCTTGGATAGTTGTAGAGTTTGGGATATAAGATTCATCAGGAGTATCTTCAGGTATCCCGATATTTTCTTGATTTTCTATAAATACTAGGTCTGGATCAATAATAGAATTATCTTTTAGCTCTTCTGTTTTATTTTCTTCGATATGGGAGATAGTCTCTATTACTGGAGTTTTTTCTTCTACAACTACTTTCTTTGCAGTCAGATAATCTACTATAGTTCAGACATTTGCAAAATATGCAATTTGTTTTCAATTATCAGTTTTTACTGGTAGGGGATTATCTCTGATTAGTGATAAAACTTCATCTTTAGATAATTCTGGTTTTAGAGATTTGATAATAGATACAAGTCAAACTATATGTGGAGTAGCCATACTTGTACCACTCAGTTCTTTATAATTATTTCAAGGATATGTAGAGTAGACTTTTACTCATGGAGCAGATACATCTACTTTACTACCATAATTTGAAAAACTAGCTCTTGTCAGGTTACTATCAACTGCTGCAACTGTAATAGCTTGACTACATCCTCCTGGTACAAAAGTAGAAGTATCTACATTGCTATTTCAAGCAGCAGTAACAACGATAGATCATCATTTTACTACTGAATCTATTCAATCACAAATTGGGCTAGTTTTTGGGTCTCATCTTCATCATAAACTCATATTTAGTACATCTATCTTTTTTTCTTTTGCATATTCAAGAGCTTTGATTACAGCATAAGTTGGACAAAATCATTTTGAATCACAAATCTTTAGTGGAACAAGTTGTACATAAGGATTTACTCATATAATACCTGCTTTATTGAGATTTGCAGCAATAGTTCCTGATACATGAGTTCAGTGTCATTGGTCATCCATGGCATCATTATCATCATTTACAAAATCATATCATAGTACTACTTTTCACTTTATGTCTGGGTGATTGTAATCAATTCAAGTATCAACTATTCATACTTTGATAGTTTTGGGACTATCTTTTAAAGCATTAAAATACTTTGTAGTATCATATAGTTTTACTCACCGAGTACTTTCAAGATTTTCTCATATCATTTCTTCTTGAATATTTAGTTCATTTATTCAAAAAACTTCTGGTTTAATTATTGTTATTCATAAAAAGCTTTCAGGGATATTTCCAGATTCTATATCCTCAAGCATCTCTTTTCTAAAAATAGAATCATCACTAATTGCTATTTCAAAATAGTTATCTCACTCTGATTCATACATAAAATCTACTTTTAGTTTTTCATCAAAGAGAGATAGAGTTTTTATAACTTTTTCTTTATCAAATTTGGTTTTTATAATTAGGGAATAGTCTCAAGACTTTGTCTCAAGTGAGTTTTGTATCACATCTATTGCATGCTCTTTTGATTCTTCTGTCTTTGCTAGTTCTTTTGGGATACTTTCATCTATATTTTCATACTCAGTTACTCAAGAAACTACTTTTAATACTACTACTTTTTTAGTTTCTTCAAGTATTTCTTTGATATCTCATTTGGAATTTTCTCACTCTATTTTTTCTTTAGCTTCTTCTAGATACTCTTTTATCTCTTCTTGTTTTTGTTCAAGTCTAGCTTCTA
Source organism: Candidatus Altimarinota bacterium (assembly GCA_010119095.1). Classification (GTDB taxonomy): domain Bacteria; phylum Patescibacteriota; class Gracilibacteria; order BD1-5; family UBA6164; genus Altimarinus. The sequence continues at coordinate 1,502 of SAAG01000036.1, read as the reverse complement.
TCTCAGCATCATTGGTCTTGTTGTCTATTTTTTCAATAGTTTTATCAACTACTTTTTCTACATTTTCTAGGATTTCTATACTTTTATCTTTGGTTGATTCCAAAGCTGAAACTTCATAGGCATAGATAGTTCAACAATTTAGACTAGACACTAAAAAAAACACCAAAAGCAATAGCGACAATAATTTTTTCATAGAAATTAATTAGAAAATAAAATTATTGAGACATTTTCATTACCTTTTACTTTTTATTATCTTTTACAAAAAAGATTAAAGAAAAAATAGTAACAAAATTTATTTTGGTATTTGTAAAAAAATAATTTGTATGTGTTTTCAATTATGAATTATATACTAACTATAACTTAATTAAAATGATTTTTATAAATTATGTCAAAAAGTTGTGAAAAACATAAAAAATCCCTTTTATATACGAGATAATCTTAAAAAAATAGAAACTAAATTTTTGCAGAGTTAATAATTTTGATTATTTTGAAAAATATATATAATTAGACAAATTAATATTAAAATCAATAATATGAAAACAATACAGTATGAACCACAAACAAAAAGAGTAATACATTTTTTAAGTATCAAATGATCAGATAAAAAAAATATAAAAATTTGAACAGTATTAAAAAATCTTGGCTTAGATAAAACTTGAACTTGAAAAAGCAAATTAAGTATCAATCATGATAATATATTATATAAATAAATATGAAAACATATATTTTTGATACTTCATTTTTAGTTTCTTTGTTGGATATTGATGATATAAATCATAAAATAGCTGTAGAATCTATATCTAACTTGGAAATATGAAGTAGTAATAAATTTTATATCAATGACATTATTTTAAATGAAACTTACACTACATTGAATTATAAAAAAGGTTTTAATTTTTTAAATTTGTTTGATAAGTTTTTAGAATGAATAGAGATTATCTATATAACTTGAAATAATGATGAATATATTACATTTTTTAAAATGTTAAAATCAAAGATATCAGTAGCTGATAGTAGTGTAATATATGATAGTTTCAAGCATAATTTAGAAATCCTAACTTTTGATAAAGAAATTATAAAATTACATAAGAAATATATATAAATCAACTAACCTTTTTATTTGGTAATTTCTAATTTTTTGATTATTAATCATCAAGTAATTCTTGTACCTTATATATATTTAATTCTCATGAGTTTTTCTTTAGGACTCATTTTTCTTTTAATAATTTTTCTAGATAAGGTTTGTTTATAGTTTCTGCACTTCATGTATCAGAATCAAATGTAGATCTAACAATAGTGTTTAATCATAAATTTCAATCTTTGAATATATCTTTTACTTCTTTTCAGACTAACTTAGCCATAAATTTTTTTAGTGATTCTGTCAGTTTTCAGTCTTTGTCATTTTTAAATGCTTCTAAAAACTCTGTAGAACTTCAGATATCTTCTGGGATTTTTCTCTCAACTTCATTTTTATTGTATTCTCTAATTACTTGTTTTATGTA
>SAAG01000129.1 GCA_010119095.1 Candidatus Altimarinota bacterium | reverse complement strand
TATGAACATTAAACACAAGATAATTAACCTTGATAATAGAGATTATCATATGCACTCTATGAGTTTTTCTGATTAATTAAATACTATTGATGAGATAGTTAAATTTGCTTGAGAAATTGGTATGACTGAGATTGCAATTACTGATCATAGTGATGCTTGTATGGACTTTTTAACTAAAAAATTTAATGTATCAAGAAATACATTTAGGTATTCAATAAGAAAATGGAAAAATGTACATAATAATGTAAATTTATTGTTTTGAGTTGAGGCAGATATATTAAATGAAGATTGAGATATATGCACTACCATACAATGACAAGAATCTGAATTTATAAACTTATCTGCACATAAAGATGTAAGTTGAGCAAATATAAAATCTATAGATAAAGCATACAAAAATGCAATAGAAAAACATCATAAAATAATAAAATGTATCTGTCATCCTTGTAGTATTCCAAATTACTGACAAGAAGTTGATATAGAAGCACTTATAGAACTTGCAAATCAATACGATATCCCTTTAGAAATAAACTGAAGTTATTTATATAAATGAGCAACAAATATAGAAAAATTGCATACTGTGATTCAAAAAGCTAATAAACTTTATATAAACAGTGATTCACATAGTTTATTTTGATTGAAAGAATACAGAAAATGAGTAATTAAGTTTTTGGAGGAGAATGAGTATATTTAAATCATCTCTACCATTTCTTCCCTACTAAACCTGACTTTCTTAGCATTTGCATATTTATCATCTTTACTTCTGTATCAGATAGGAAGTACTGCAACTGTTGAAAGTCACTTTTCTCAAAGTTTTAATACTTCATCATATTTTGCATTATCAATTCAAGTCATAGCACAACTATCTATTTTTTTCATTGCCAAAACTGGCATAAGACTTCAAAGGGCTATAAAAACTTGGTTTGTAGTAAAATATTTTTTTCAATCTTCATTTAAAGTATTTAAGTATCATTTTACTCTATCTTCATAAGCTTCAAGATTTTCTTTTGGAGTTTTTCTGATTATAGAAAGATTTTCTATGTGCTTATCTACATAATTATTATCTAGATTTATTATTCTACATAGTACAAGTAAGTGAGAACAGGTATTTATTTGTGGTTGATTCCAACTATATTGTACTAAACTATCTTTTATATCCTGATTTTCTATTACCAAAAGTTTCCATGGTTGTACTCAAAAAGCAGAAGGTGCTAATCTAAATACTTCAATTATCTCATCTATATCAGATTTACTAACTTTTTTTGTAGTATCAAATAATTTGCATGCATATCTCCATTTTAAGGCATCTATTATTTCAGTCATAATATAATAATTAAGAAATAAACTAACTATAGTTTAACTTTTTTCATAATTTTTCAAACTATATTTGTAAAAACTTTAATCCAAAGTAAAATACCAATGCTATTAACTATGAACTAACATGAAACACCTAAAAATCAAAATCGACAAATATGATGTAGATTGAAATGAGATACTAAGAAACATCGAATTCACTTTGAATAAAAGTGATAGAATTGCTATTGTATGATGAAACTGATCTTGAAAAACTACAATCTTGAAAATCATAACTTGAGAAATCAAAAACTTTGACTGAATCATAGAAAACATATGATCAGTTTCTTTATGATACTTGGCTCAAATATACAATGATAATGAAAATAAAACAGTTTATGAGGAATTGAAAGATGGATTTGCTGATATAATAGTACTTGAAAAAGAACTTGCAATTTTGGAAGAAGAATTGAAAAACTGAAATAATCCTGATACTTTGGAGCAATACTCTGACAAGCTGGAGCATTTTAATAATATGTGAGGTTATAATTATAATAGTATCTTGATGTGAGTAGCTTCGGGACTTGGAATAGTTCCCCTTTTGAAATCTCCTTTGACTCAGATAAGCTGATGACAAAGGACAAAAGTTGCTCTTGCAAAGATACTTATTCACTCTCCTGATATACTATTTTTGGACGAACCTACAAACTTTATAGATATGGCAAGTTTGGAATGGCTTGAATACTACCTACAAAACAAATGGAAATGATGATATGTGATAGTTTCTCATGATAGAGAATTTTTGGATAAGACATGTGAAAAAACTTATGAAGTACAACCTGCCAGGGCTTTAAGTTTATATCATTGTAATTATAGTGAATATGTAGTAGAGAGAGAAAAAAAGGAGAAAAAGATTCAAGAAGATTTTGAGAGACAAGATGATTGGATTAAATCTCAGGAATGACTAGTGAATAGATTTAGGGCTTGAAGTCGTGCTGGATGGGCTAAATCAAGAGAAAAGATGCTTGATAAAATAGATAGAATTGAACCTCCCTACATACCTCACAAAGCTAAATTTTTATTTAATGAGACTGAAAATACAAGCGAAAAAATACTTACTTTTAAGCAAGTATTTATCGG
>SAAG01000128.1 GCA_010119095.1 Candidatus Altimarinota bacterium | reverse complement strand
CAGTATCTCACTTGTCTATTTTCATCATTTCTATATCAAATATAAGTGTTTTTCAAGCCATAGGATGGTTTACATCAAGTGTAACTGTTCATTTTACTTCGTTTTCCATTTTTGTTTGGTTAGATTTTAAATCATCTTTTTTACCTTGATTATCAGCAGTTTTAGAACAAGCTGGTAATACTATAGTTAAAATACAACATAGCATCAATATACTTAATTTTTTCATAAATCCTTCTTAGAAATTAATTTAATCTTTTTATTATGTATTTTATTATCAAAAAGACTTAAAAGATATTGTAAGAATTTTTGGTCATTTTCAAAATTTTTTATTGAAGTTCTTATTTTATCAATAGAAACTACAGCAAAAAGGACCTCTTTATCCATCTCTAAAAACTTTTTTAGATCGTCTACTTTTATACTAGAATCAAAGTCAATCTGATAGTTTATCCCAACCTTTCTTATCGAAGTTATTTTCAGTTTATTTGCTTTTATCCTAAGTCTAACTATATCAAATAGATTTTGCTCCTCTTTTTCTATTTTACCATTTATATTTTTAAAATCTTCTATCAATATATCTAAATCAGATTCATCTTCTAGACTTTCTATCTCCTTGTAAAAATTGATTTTGTCTGTTTCAGAGTTAAAATAATCGTCCCTAATAAAGCATTCTATGTTTAAATCAACTAAGGTGTCTATACTTTTTTCCAATTCATTTTTCAGTTCATACATCTTTTTTTCTAGTAGTTCCAAAAATATATTTACACTTATATATTTGTTTTGCCCACTTTGTTTGATTCATAGTATATCTCATCATCATCTTATTTCCAGGTCTTTCATCGCTATCTCAAATCAAGCCCCCAAGAAGCTATAATCAACTATTGTTTTTAGTCTTTTTGCTGCATCTTTGTCTATATTGTCTTTTTTATATAAGAGATAACAGTATCATTGTCTATCACTTCTACCTACTCTTCATCTAAGTTGATGGATTTGTGATAGTCCAAAGTTCTCACAATTGTTTATAAAGATAGTGTTTACATTTGCAAAATCTATACCATTTTCAATCAATGTAGTAGACAAAAGTACATCGTACTTTTTATTTTTGAAATCTATAATTCTATCTTCGATTTCATCTCAACTAAGCCTACCGTGAGTAACAACTATCTTTTTTCAAGGCAGGATTGTAGACAATTGTTTTCTTACTATGTCTATATTTTCTATCCTATTGTGAATAAAAAATATTTGTCAGTCTCTTAAAAGTTCATTTTTGCATCACTCTGATATGACAGATTCATCATATTTTGTTACGATAGTTTTTATACTTTTTCTTCAGATAGGTCATTCTTTTAGGATTGAGATATCTCTGATGTTTGACAGTGCCATATTTAAGCTCCTTGGTATCGGTGTAGCTGACATAGACAATGTGTCTACTTTGATTTTTACTTTCTTGATTTTTTCCTTATCTTCTACACCAAACTTATGTTCTTCATCTACTACTATGAGTCATAGATTTTTAAAAACTACATTTTCAGAAAGTAGTTTATGTGTTCAGATAATCAGATCAATAGTTCAGTCTTCTAGTTTTTTTAGTACATCTTTTGTATGTTTCGCAGTTTCTAGTCTAGTTAGTATCTCTATTTTTATATCAAAGCCTGCAAATCTTTCTTTTGCTTTTTCAAAGTGTTCATAAGCTAGAACTACTAGAGGAGAGATAAAACAAGCTTGTTTTTTATTGATATATGAAGTAAATATAGCATTGAAGGCAACTTCTGTTTTTCCAAATCCTACATCTCATACAAGTAATCTATCCATATTTTTTAGAGAATTCATATCTCAAAGTATTTCTTCTATACATCTTGCTTGATCTTCTGTGTAGATATATGGGAAATTTTTTTGAAATTGGAGCTCTTTTTCTTTATTTCTTTCAAATCTAAATCATTTGTCTAATGCTCTTTTTGCATAGGATTCCAATAATTCATGTGCAATTCTCTCTACATCTTCGTTTACTCTTTCCATTTTTCTTTCCCATTCTTTTGTGTTTAATCATGTTAAATCTGGGTCAGAATCTCATATATATTTACTTACTCTACCGACTTCTGTAATAGGGACAAAGAGTTTATCATTGTCCTTGTATTCTATTTCTATGTATTCTCTCTTTATTTTATTTAGGTCTTTTGTAACTATTCAGTTAAATATACCTATTCAATGATCAATATGTACTATATAATCTCAAACACTTATTTTTAAAAGCAGATTTAAGTCTTCTGATAGCTTTCTTTTGATTCTCCTTTTTATAAAAATCTTTGATATATTATCATCACAAATTATTATCTTGTCTTTTGTTTCAAATGATTTTGCTAGACTTTCTCTTGATTCAAAAACTTGGTAATTTGTGATATTGTTGAGATTGGTAAAATTGTCTACTATTTTTTTATTTTTTGTGAATAG
>SAAG01000127.1 GCA_010119095.1 Candidatus Altimarinota bacterium | reverse complement strand
AAACCATGCATTATCATTTTTATATTTTTTTACAAATAAATCTAAATATTGAAAATCATAAGCTGATTCAGCAGCATAAAATATTGATTCTCTTAAAAACACACCTTTAGTAAATGGATTTTCATCTCTATTATTTTGAAGTATATCTATAAATATATCTTTTGAAGGTGCTATTATTGCTTGGTGCAATTCTTTCAAAAGTCTGTATGTATCCTCTATGTATTTTTGTAAAACAATAGGTTTAGGAATAGTATAGTCAATCTCTTTTTTCAACATCAAACCAACTAAAGTTGATATTTCAGTTCGTATCAACCTTTCATTTGAATGAATTTTAGCCAACTCTTCTGTTGTTGGTTCATCATCAAACATAACTACATTATTTGAGAAACATAAAAATGCTATCGCATGAATGTAACCAGATGATGTAGATAATTGATCTAGTTCATTAAATATATCAATTTCATTTTTGACTAAATTAACCATTGCTATTCTCATTTTGCATATAAATATTTTTCCGATTTAGGTAAATTTTATTTATAATATTTTTAACACTATCTTGCTTTTTCTTCTTTCTTTGTTCAATAATTAATTGTTTAGGAGTATTTTTAACATTTTCATTTTCTTCTTCTTTTGTACTCTCTGGATGAATACCACCACCTTTCCATTCATTGCTATAAAGCCATTCTTCATAAAAATACAGCCAAAGATAAGTCCATGAAACAATAGTATTACAAAGTGGCATATTTGTATTCCACTCATTATAAGAAGGATAATACAAGCATAGTCTAATTTTTTTATGGTCATACAAATGTGGTATAGATTTGCTTTTTGAAACTTCCCATATATCTTTATTCAAAATAAACACATCTGGAGAGTAATTATCAATATGAAAAATAATCAATACTTTATAAGTTTTACTTAGTTTTGTAGGTTTTGCATCAAATTCCCAAAAAAAATATTTACCATAAAACTCACCCGTTCCATTTTTTGAAAGAGGACAAAATTTTACATTACTATATTGTTGTAATAATGTTGTTTTATGATATTTAGATACACCTTTTGCTAACACTATTTATTTTCCAAAAAAAGTATTTTGCTTCATTGCAAATGAGTCTGTTGCATTACTAGATAATCCAAGTGAAAGTAACCCATTTAATCTATTTTGAGTAACATTATCTGTCATATCTTTATACACTTTATTAACAGGTGATTCACCCAATCCATTTCTAAGAGATTCAAAAATCAGATGTTGACCTTGAAGATTAATGATTGATTCAAATATTCCAATAATTTTATTATGCCAATTATCAAAATTTTGTTTTTTTATAGGTTTATAGTTCCATTTTTCAGCAAAATTTTCCCCATTAACTGTAGGATTTTCAATCCAATATCCATTACGATTTTCAATAAATTTTGTCATATATTTTAATGTATCCATCATTAATGCATATTCATTATCATATGAATAGTTTTGAATACAATACTCATAAGATTTTGTCGCTAAAGTGGTAATTATGATTGATATTGGAGCATCTTCTTTCCCATCAAACATAATATCTCTATGTCTTTTAAAAATTTGGATAAATCTTTTTAACAGAGGTTTATTTGGATTATGTTCTGGAAGTTCTGTTACTGTTGCTGCATCTTCAGTTGTAATCATCATATTTCTTGACTCGAACAATTCTTTTGTAGATTTCAATATTGGTTGCATTGATGCAATATAATCAAACCAATTTGCATAACCTTCAGGATTGGTAGGCATATATCGTTCAAGTTTTTTATCTGCTACTAATTCACTCTCGTTGTGAGGCTCAAAATGATTATCTAGAGATGGTGTCACATCAAGATGAAATTCGTTGGCATAATTAATACACCAACCTCTATTTAGTGGTGTTAACATTTTTTTATATGTATCATGTTCTTTAAGTCTATTACCTACAAGTTCCTTCAATCGCTCTGGAGTAATCATATCCGCTGATACATTCGGAGTATAAAAAACCAAATCAATATCAAACTCATTTTTACCAATAGGTTTAACTGTAGTTTCTAATCTAAATGAGCCTTGAGGATATATCTCGCCATCTTTAAAACATTGTTTTTTACCATCACCCAATAAGCAATATTCACCTTCTGCTAGCCATTTTCCTACCGCTTTATATCGATCTTCTGCCAGTTGACGCTGTGTTTTAGTAATTTCTAAAGACTCACCAACTTTTTCTAGTATTTTAAATATTTCATTTTTAGTTGACATGCTCATCCTTGATATATTTATTTATGAAAGATTGAATTTCAGAATGTCTATCTGAAAAATCTTTATCTGCTTTACTTAACAAATTCTCATTTTGAGATACATCATCAAGTGGCAAGGCTTTATCACTTGTATATGTTAATCGTAAAATATTTTCTTTTGGCATTAAAAACTGAAGTAAACTATTATTGGTTTTAGTTTGCAAATTTAATATCATA
>SAAG01000035.1 GCA_010119095.1 Candidatus Altimarinota bacterium | reverse complement strand
AGTGAAGGACATAATCAATCATTATTGATATATGCTTCTTTTTCAAATACTTCAATTACTTTTCATCAGTATAAATCAATTATTTTTCATTTTATTTTATCTTCATCAATATGGATTGATTTATAATATCTTTGAATAAATAAATCAGAGCTTTTATCGATTATTCAGACAATAGTATTATTATTTGATTCACTTATATTATGAATATATAAGTTTACAGAGAATTTTATAAAAAATATAATTAACATATAAATAGATATAACCTTGATAATTTTACTTGAGATATTTTTTATAATTTTCAATAATAAAATTAAAACAAGTAAATAAATAGGAAAAAACATAGGTTCAATCACATAAGTATATAGATTTAATGAATAATAAGTCTTAGATAATGGCCAAAATAAAGGAATTCACCAGATTATTATTAGATCAAGAAATAAGTGAAGTAAAATTGCTCCAGAACATATAAGATAAATAGTTTTAAACTTAAATTCTTTCTTGAAAATATAGAAAAATATCAAAGATAGCAATAGAGATATAAAAGGAACTATCATTAAAGAATGTGTTAAAACTCTATGTAAATCATAATGATTATAACTCCAAATGATATCTATATCAGGAAAAACAGAGCTTATCAAAAACATACTAAGTATCTTTTTAGATGGTTTATCAAAAAAGTTTTTCTTTAGTAAATATCAACCAATAGAGTGAGTTAAAACATCCATTTATAAAAAATAATTATATAAAGTAAGTTTTATATAATTATTTCACATATTGAGGTTTTTGTAAAGAAAAAAATAAAGAGAAGCTTTAGCTTCTCTTTATTTTTTTACTTCTTTCTTACTTTTTTTTACTTTTTTCTTTTTTCATGATTCTTCTCATTCTTGTCTAAAATCAAATACTCTATCTATATTATCAGGATTTAGTACATCATCAATATCTAGTCATCTTTTTTTAGCTGCTTTGTCTAAATCTCAACTATTTCTCATCAATATTAATTCTTCATGAGCAGTTCTTCTTATCTTTGAATTTGGCGAAAGATTTATATCTAAGTCATTTTGTACAATTTCAAGTAGTCTGTCATTTGTAGCGATTATAGCTTTCATTATCTCAATAGAAGATAAAAATTTATAATTTGAATCAAGCACAATCCAAGGAGAATTTTCATGGTCAGTTCTAGATAATGTTAAAAATTTAGCAAGTGTATAATCATTCCGTTTTTCAGGGGCAACCTTATCTATAGGAGAAGATTTCCATCTTTTTCTAATTAATTTATTTCTTCTATCTAGTCTTTCTTTTTGAATTTCTTTAGTAACTGATAAATAAACTTTTATATGTTTAAATTCTTTTTTATATATTTCTCTTAGTTCAAAAGGAATAACATTATCCATAAAATAATTATATTCTTCTATGCTACAAAATCACATAGCTGCCTCAACTCAAGATCTATTGTACCAGCTTCTATCAAAAAATCTTATAAAAAAATCATCACGGTTAAGATCAGGAAAAAAATGTTTATATCTATTAAACCATTCATTTTCATATCTTTCTTCTTTAGTTGGTTTGTTAAAAGCTTTCACTCAGTATTTTTTTATATCAAGATCTTTAGTTACTCTAGATATATTACTTCACTTTCAAGCAGCATCTCTCCCATCAATAGAAACTATAACTTTTTCTTTTATATCTTCTCTTACTGCAATAACTCAAATAGAATAGGCTAAAGCAGTACGATATTTGTTTAATCTATCTTCAGTTATTCATTCATTTAAGTATCTTTTTAAATCTTTTATTGGTATTCAAGATATATCTATTCAAAACATATCTTGGATTTTTCTTTCTACATCTTTATCGGAAATTGATTTTGGTTTTGATACCATAGAATTTAATAATTATTAATTATAAGTAAACATAATATAAACATAATAAACCAAATGTCAAGTAAAAAAATAATTAATATTTTAAATAGATAAAATATGGTTAAAATAAGTATTACAATATTATCTAAAAACAAAAACTATGAAAAAAATACTATCTTTTGTTCTGGTTACTTTCTATATATTCTCACTAAATGTTAATGCATACTCAATTGTAAATGTATCAAATAATTCTGCTAAGTATGAAAAACAGTTTGTTAAAAAGATAAACTTATCTAAATTTACCTCAAAAAAATTGAGCATACTAAAAAAACAAATTGAAGAAGCTATATTTGATACAGAAAATAATGATAAAATGACTGATGAAAAAAAAGAAAAATTACTTTGAAAATTAATAGCACTAAACAATATAATCAGTGATGAAATAGTATCTAGAGAGATAGTTTCAAGTGTGGTGATTACTATTATTGATGATAAGAGATGTCCATCTTGTATGACTAAAGAAATAGTTGATCAGTTGAAACAAATCCCATTTTTTATATGAGCAACTTTTGTGGAAAAAGATTTTAGTGAAGCTTGAATTGGAGATTATCTAAAACAAAATGATATCAAGAAATTACCCGCGGTTATATTATCTACAAATAACATTAAAGATAATTGAGAAATGCAACCATACTTAAAACTCCTTGCAGATAAACAATTTACTCTAGAGATAGGAGCATCATTTGATCCATTTGTTAATAGATCAGATAAATGATTTACGATTTTAGATAAAGAAGTATTAAACAAAATAAAAAATAATACTTACCTAAAGTGAAATAAAGATGCAAAGATATCTTGGATAGAATATAGTGATTTAGAATGTCCCTATTGTGCAAAATTGTATAATAGTGATGTGAAATCTCAAATAGAAAAAATTTATGGAGATAAAGTTAATAAATACTTTAATCATTTTCCTCTTGATTTTCATCAAAATGCAATGGATGCAGCAAGAGTAACAGAATGTATCTGAGAACAAAAATGAAATGAAGGTTTTTATGGTTTACTTGATAAGTCTTTTTCTTCTGAAAATTCTAATAAAGATTATTTGATTGAAGAAGCTATTAATCTATGAGCAAATAAAGATAAACTTGAAAAATGTGTAGATGATAAGAAATTTGATGAAAAAATAAAAGAACAACAATCAATTTGAGCATATACTTTTGGTATAGCTTGAACTCCAGCAAGTGTATTAATAAATAATGAAACTGGTGAATATGAAGTGATTTCAGGGGCTTATCCATTTACAGAATTTCAAAAGGTAATTGATAAGTTGTTGAAATAATAATTTATAAAGATTTTATGAATCAGATAACTACAAGAAAACTTAAGAAAATATTTAAAGTTGAGAAAAAGGGGAGTTGATTTATAAATAGGGTTAAATGACTTTTTTTTCCAAAATATATAGATATAGAAGCCGTTTTATGAATAGATTTAGAAATCGAGGCATGAGAAAAAATAGCTTTTTTATGACCTAATTGAGCATGAAAATCTACTACAATTAAAATGCTTACTTGAATTTTATCAAGAACATCATGAGATATAGATATATTGGGATTTGATCCTCAAAAAGACAGAAATAAACTGGTTTATCATATATGAGCCGTATTTTGACAGACTTCAAGACTTTGGTATCACTTAACTGCAAAAGACACCTTTTTACTTTTTTCAAAGATATTTGATGTAAAATATGATGATTACCAAAAGAGACTAGATTATTTGGTAGAAGAGTTTTCAATAAAAGAATTTTTAAATACTCCTGTAAGAAAGCTATCTTTATGACAAAGGATGAGATGTGAAATAGTAGCAAGTCTTATTCATAAGCCTAAAATCATATTTTTAGATGAGCCAACAATATGATTAGATATATTAGCTAAACAGAAATTAAGAGATATAGTAAATAAAATTAATAAAGAGGAAAATACTACTATTTTTCTAACATCACATGATTTATGAGATGTTGAAGAGATTTGTGACAGGGTTATAATAATTAATTACTGAAAAGTGATTTATGATTGAAATATTAAAGAGCTCAAAAAAAATCATATAAAAACAAAAAATATTAAGATCAAGTTTGAAAAAAACTATGAAAAAATCGATTTTTGAGATGATATTACGATACTAAAAAGTAATTGAAATTATTATGAATTACAAATAAAAAATGAAAAAAATACAATTTGAAGTTTCTTAGAAACAGTATCAAAAAAATACCCATTCGAAGATATTACTATAACTGAACCTAGTATGGAGGATATAATAAAAACTTTTTATTAATTTTAAAAATACTATTTAAAAAAATTAAGATGATATTAACAATAACAAAAAATGATTTATGATTAGGATTATACTTAGAGTAATTAATCTATTAAAAACAGAAAAAAAGATAATTTATACACTTGTATCAATGAATTTTATATTTGCTGTTTTAGTTTTAGTAGAGCCAGTTATATATTGAAAGATAATAGATACACTTATAAACTTTTCAAAACAGCAAAATTACGAACTACTTTACAAAAATATATTGTTTTGGGTAGTTGTAGGATTAAGTATAATTGTGGTTAAGCTATTTTTTTCTATTATATCAGATAGATTATGACATAGGCAACTTCATAGAAATTATATGAACTTTTTTAATCATGTATTAAATCTATCATTTAGATTTCATTCAAACTCTGCTTCATGAAAACTTGTTAAGAAGATAACAAAATGATGAGATAGTATATTTATGGTATGATTAGAAATCTTTCGTAGAGTACTATTTAATATATTTATTATCATTATACTTGCTCCATTAATGATATATTTCAATTTAAAACTTGGTCTATTTGTTGTTGCATTTTGATTTATATTAGGTTGAATTGCTTTTTATCTTGCTATAAAAACATTTAAAAGACAAGATGAGATAGAACAATACTATACTGAGATCTCTTCACTATTTTGAGATGCTTTCTCTAACATTTCTATTGTAAAAAGTTTTACACTTATAAACTGGAAAATAAAAGAATTAAAATTAATATCAAAAAAAGTATTAAATAAACAGTATCCAATATTGTATTTTTGGGGCTTTTTGGTTAGCTTGTCAAAGATAATGAGTATAATAATCTCAATTTGAATTATTATATTTTGAAGTTTCTTATTTATGAAATGAGAAATCACAGTATGAGAGTTGGTAATGTTTTTGAGTTTCTCTTCAATATTGATTTCTACCATTGAGACACTTATGTGGTCATTACAAGATACATTTTGGAGGCTTTCTTCTATAAGAGAATATTTGGAGATAATTGATACAAAAATCGAAGTAGAAGATAAAAAATGAGCAAAAGATTTAAAAAATGTAAAATGAAAAGTAGAATTTAGAGATTTAACTTTTTCTTACGATTCTAAAAGAGAGGTATTAAAAGATATAAATATAACTATTAATCCATGAGAAAAAATAGCATTTGTATGACATACTTGATCATGAAAAACTACGATGACAAATATGCTTTTTAGGTTTTATGATCCTCAAAAATGACAAGTGTTGATAGATGATGTAGATATAAAAGATATAACTCAAGATAGTTTGAGAAAAAATATTGCAGCAGTATTTCAAGATTCATCTATGTTTAATACAACAATACTTGAAAATATTAAGTTAGATAATTTTAATGCAACTAAAGAGGAGATTGAAAATGTAGCAATAAAATCACATAGTATGGATTTTATAAATAATCTTTCAAATTGATTTGATACTCTTGTATGAGAAAGATGAATAAAACTTAGCTGATGAGAAAAACAAAGATTATCTATTGCAAGAGCTTTTTTGAAAGATGCTCCTATACTAGTACTTGATGAAGCAACATCAGCTCTCGACTCAGAAACAGAAAAGTATCTCCAATCTTCTTTTGAAGAGCTTATGAAGGGAAGAACAACTTTTATTATTGCTCATAGACTTTCAACAATAAGAAAAGCTGACAGGATATTTGTATTTAAAAGAGGAAAAATAGTAGAATCAGGTACATATAGAGAACTAAAAAATATGTGAGGATATTTTAAAAAATTGATTGATTCTCAAGTAGAAGGCTTTGTAGAATAAAAAATATTAAATTATAAGTAAACTATGAAAAAAATACTATCAATCCTGTTTACTGCATATAAAAACTACAATATATATATTTATGATATTGTTTGAAATAATATGATTTTTATTCTTAGAATCATAGTAATTATAACATTATATAAGTATATTTATTTAAACTTCTCAAAAGATGATTTAGTATCTTGATACAGCATTATACAGGTAGGGTATGCAATGATTATTGCTCAAGTTGTATCATCTTCAAAACCTAGAGTAGTTGATGAGATAAGTAATGATGTAAAAACATGAAAAATATGAGTGTACTTTTTAAATCCAATAAATTATATTTGGTTTAAATTTCTAGAATTTTTTCCTATATTTATGCAAAATGTGATTATTGGTCTTTTTGTATGATTTGTTATAGGATATTTGATGCTTTGAATGTTTCCTATAAGTCTAGCTTGATTTTTTGCTTGATTATTACTCCTAGTTTGATCAATGTTAATAGTATTTTTCTCATATACTTTTATAGGAATATTTGCATTTTTTACAGAGGATGTTGAAGCAATAAGATTTCTATATAGTAAATTTGATATGATTTTATGATGAAACATATTACCAATACCATTTTTGCCTTGATTACTTCAAACAATAGCATATTTATCACCATTTGCATATTTTTGATATACATCATGATTAGTGTTTGTCTCTTTTGATTATTATACTTTTATAAAGTATTTTAGTATACAGATGTTTTGGCTTATAATAACTATATATTGATGTATATGATTATTTTCTAAAGCAAGCAAAAAACTTTCAATAAATTGATGATAAAGTGAATATTAAATAAAAAATCTAAAATATAAATTTTTTATCTATGCACTAAGCATTAAAATCTAATTACTAAATATATGCAAACAATAAAAATTATATTACAATTTTGGAAACTAAATTTGTTATCTGCAATGGAATACAAGGTTAGTTTTATTATTCAAGTATTTTGAATGATAATAAATGATTTTATGTTTATATTAGTTTGGATATTTTTCTTTAAGATATTCAAAACTCTATGATGACTAGATATAGGAACATTTGCAATTTTGTTATCAATAATGGTTATGGTATTTTGAATTATGCATACTTTTTTTAATTGATACTCAAAAATTGTATCAATGATAGAAGAATGAAAACTAGATAGCTATTTATTGTTACCCAAAAATTTACTTATCAAACTTTTAGCAAGTTCAATGATGACATCAGCAATCTGAGATCTTATTTATGCATTTTTATTAATGTTTCTAATAAAAGATTTAACAGTATTTAGAGTTATAGAAATTATAATATTATCAATTATAGGGAGTATAACTTTTTTATGATTTTTATTGATATTTATATCACTAACATTTTATATATGAAGCAGTAAAAATATTATTAGATGAGCTTTTGAATCTATTTTATGACCTTCTCACTATCCACCATGAATTTTTAATTGAACAATATTAAAATATTTATTTATGTCAATAATACCAGTATATTATGTAGTTTTTTGACAGTTTGAACTTGTATTAAATTTTAGTTTATTATTGCTTCTAAAACTGATTATGTGAAGTATATTCTTTCTTTCATTAGGTGTTTTTGCATTTTACAGGTGATTAAAAAGATATGAGAGTGGAAATATGCTCAATGTTAATGTTTAAAAGTATACAAAAAAAATAATCTCAAACCACAGTTTGAGATTATTTTTTTAGTTAAATTTACTTATTTGGATTTGCTTGAGTACAAAGATACCAATCTTTACATTCATATTCCTTAATATTTTTTTCCATTTGTTGTAAATTTGCAGCAGGAGGAACGATAACTCTATCTTGAAAAATACTATTATTTGGCCAATTTGCTGGAGTAGCTCTACCATGACTTGCTGTCATTTGTAGAGAATCTAATAGTCTCAAAATTTCATCTATATTTCTTCAATTTGAAAGTGGATAATACATAAGTGCTGCTATTTTTCATTCTGGATTTATAATAAATACAGCTCTAACAGTATGATTTGAATCAGCAGTAGGATGTAACATACCATATTTATATGCTATACTCATATCAGCTACAATTGGAAATTCTATAGTTACTCCAAATTTCTCTTTTATATTGTTAACCCATGCTATATGAGATTGTATACCATCTACAGAATATCAAATAAGAGCAACTCATCTTTTATCAAATTCTGATTTCTTTTCTTGAAATCATACAAATTCAGTAGTACAAACAGGAGTAAAATCAGCAGGATGAGAAAAAAGTACAACCCATTTTCATTTATAATCTGTAGGGAAATTTATAACTCATAAAGTTGAGTTACTATTAAATTCAGGTGCTTGTTCACCAATCAAAGGTATTCTAAATTCTGTCATAATTAATATGTTATTAAAATAAATTATTTTGTTATAAATCATCTAGAAGTTCATTCAATAAATTCTAAATCATTTGCCAAAGCTCAAAGTAAGTCTTCAGTTCAAAGAGTTATTTTATTTTTTTCTTTATAATCTTCTATCTTTTTTCTAAGATTAGAAATGATTTTGTGAGCTTCTTTCTTCTTGTCGTCCAGGGAAGTTTCAGTAAGTTTTCCTCATAAATCAACATATTTTTCACCAATCTTATGAGCTACTTCAAATAGAGATT
The DNA here is from genome assembly GCA_010119095.1 of Candidatus Altimarinota bacterium. Classification (GTDB taxonomy): domain Bacteria; phylum Patescibacteriota; class Gracilibacteria; order BD1-5; family UBA6164; genus Altimarinus. The sequence goes on along the minus strand of SAAG01000035.1, from coordinate 4,134 downwards.
CATAAAACTCTTCTGTTTCTTTGTGAAATACTACATCAGTTGCTTTTGTATCTATATGTAATAAAAGCATATCAGTATAAGCTTCCAGAGCTTCTTTATATAATGTTTTCATATTTAAATAGTTATTAAATAATTTACTAAGAGAATAATTCTCATATACATATTATCCTTATTTAATTTAAAGTCAAATTTAAAATAAGAATTGTTATCATTTTAATTTGCTTTTTTGAAATTATTTGTTATTATTAGGGTACTAATAACTAATATATAATTTATGAAAACACATGCATACCTACTAGATATAAAAGAAATATGTATGGATAAGCATCTTACAGTAGATGAGATTTTTGAAAAGCTAAAGAAAAAGTATCCAAAAATATGAAGATCAACTGTTTATAGAAATGTTGAGGAAATGAAAGAGATAGGAGTTTTAACAAAACTTACAGGAATACAAGATAAAGCTTTATATGAAGTTACAAAAGAAAATCATATACATTTAATTGATACTAAAAATAAAAGAGTAATGGATTTATATATGGATAGTATCAATATTCCATGAGTTCCACACAATTTCAATATAGAATATATGAATGTGGATATCTATGGTAAATTTAGTTAAAAATATTTGACAAAATTAATTAATGTATGTATAATTACATATATTAATTTTTTAATTAAAAAAATATGCAAAACCCAAATTTATGAAATGTTCCTGAGACAGAAGAAGGTGAATTAACAACACCTCAGTTAATAATGTCAGATTTAATGAAATTAGATAAGTTAATGTGAACAATTAATGATGCAAAAGATACAATTGAATGATTAGATTTAGATTGATTAAAAGAATTAGATGAATTAATCGGGAGATTAGATAGACCAGACCTATTTATGAATATTGCACAAGTAGTAAAAAATATCCAGGCTGTAATAAAAGTTGAGTTACAAAAAAAAGAAATTAAGTGACAAGCATGAGAAATAATTGAATAATTGTTTTGACAATCTTTTTATAAAAGATACAATTAAATTATAATTTTTTTGTATGAAAAATATTTTAATGACATCTACATTTTTTTACTTTTATTTTAGAGCTATTTTCTAAAATAGGTTTTTATTGTAAGATTTACAAGAGCTATTTTAGAAAAAAATAGCTCTTTTTTATAATTTTATTATAATCAAAAAATGATTATGATGATGATATATATTTAAAGCATAACAGATTATATGAAAACACTAAAACTTCCATGATCTAAATCAATCACAAATAGAGATTTTGTACTCGCTTCTTTAACAAGCTGACAAACTATTTTAGAGTGAATTCTCTTGAGTGATGATACAAAACATATGATGAATGCTTTAAAAAGTATCTGAATAGAAGTTGAACAAAGTTGAATAACAGCAACAATAAACTGATGAATAGAAAAATTTAGATGAGATGATAAGACTCTTGATATATGACAATCGGGGACTTGTATGAGATTTTTGACAGCTATGATTATATTAAATAAAATCTGAAGTATAACTTTAACTGGTGAAGATAGATTACTTCAAAGACCAATGTGAGACTTGTTTGATTCACTTAAACAATTATGAGTTAAGTTTGAATCAAACTGAAACCTGCCACCAATCAAGGTTTATCCAAGCGAGATAAAAACAAATAAAATCAAGATGAGTTGAACATCATCTAGTCAATTTTTTACTGCACTTTTACAAATTGCACCAGTACTTAAAAATGGATTAGAAATAGAAGTTGTTTGAGATTTGGTAAGTAAGCCTTATATAGACCTAACTATTAACGAACTTAGAAAATTTGGGGTAAAAGTAGAAAATGATAATTACAAGTATTTTAAAATATTACCTGAGCAATATAAAGCCTGAAAATTACTTGTAGAATGAGATGCTTCAGCATTATCATATATTGCTTGTTTTTGTGCATTGCATGGCTCTGAGATAAAAATAGAAAATATCGGCTCAAATTCCAAACAATGAGACTATAAATTCTTAGATGAGATGAAGATTTTTTGATTAAAATTTGAAAGTGATTGAGAAAGTACTATAATAATAGCCCCATGAATAAAAAATATAGACTTAAGTAAATACAGAGATTATAAAGTGGATTTTGAGGCAATGCCTGATGTAAGTATGACCTTTATGATTATGAGTATATTTTTACCTGGAAAAACTCATATAACTTGATTACAAACACTAAACCTAAAAGAATGTCTTAGAATAGATGCTATGAGAGATGAATTAAGAAAAATCTGAGTAGAAGTAGAAAGTGATAGTAAAAGTATAACGATCTGAGAATATACTTGAAGCCATAAAAAAGTACAAATAGAAACCTACAATGACCACAGAATCGCAATGTGTTTTGGAACTCTAGAAACTTATATCTGAAACCTAGAAATACTAAACCCAAATTGTGTAGCCAAAACTTACCCAAACTTTTGGGATGATTTAAAGAAATTGAAGAGAATGTAACTAGATTGTCATTCCGACCGTAGTGGAGGAATCTGTTCTTTGTATATAACATTAATTTTATATAAAAACATTTATAATTTCTCCAACAGATCTCTCGACTTCGCTCGAGATGACAACATAGCACATAAAAAATTTACTTTTTAACAAAAACCTTATGGCAAAAAATAATTGGTTAGATGAAGAAGAAGTAGCTTTGGTTGTAAAGGATTGTAACTGAAATATACTTCAAAACTGAGATACAGTAATTGCAACAAAAGACATAAAAGTAAAATGAGCTCCTGACATAAAAAGATGAGATAAATTCCCAAAAATAAAACTCACAGATGATGCAGAACTTATTGAATCTGGAAAAATGGTTTTAAGAACAGAATTTTTTAAGAAGATTTAATCTTTAATATTTACCTATGAACACACATTGAACATTATTCAAAATAACTACATTTGGTGAATCCCATGGTAATGCTCTTGGGGTTGTTATTGATGGACTACCTTCAAACTTTGAGATTGATTTGGACAATATTGCTCGTGAACTAGGTAGAAGAAAACCAGGACAAAGTGCTATCACAACCCAAAGAAAAGAAAATGATGAAGATTTTGAAGTGCTTTCAGGTATATTTGAAGGGAAATCAACAGGTCATCCTATCACTATAATAGTGAAAAACGAAAATCAAAAATCAAAAGATTATAGCAATATCAAAGACCTTTTCAGACCAAATCATGCTGATTTAACATATCACTTAAAATACTCAAATAGAGATTATAGAGGAGGTTGAAGAAGTAGCTGAAGAGAGACTTTGTCCCGTGTAATAGCAGGAGCAATTGCAAAGCAATACCTAAAAGAGAAGTTTGGGATAGAGATATTTGCTTTCACAAAACAAGTCGGAGAATATAAGTGTGAAAAAGTAGATTATAATCAAATAGAACAAAATATACTGAGAACTGCAGATGAAAATATGGCACCAAAGATGATAGAATATGTAGAGAGTATTAGAAATGATTGAAATAGTGTAGGGTGAATCATAGAGTGTCATATCATAAATCCACCTGCATGACTTTGAGAACCAGTTTTTGACAAGATAAAAGCAAGACTTGCATCAAGTATGCTTTCAATTGGTTGAGCTTTGGGATTTGAGTACTGAGCTTGATTTGATACAGTTAATCTGACATGAAAAACTTACAATGAATGATTTTATAACATTGATTGAAAAGTAGCTTCAAAAGAAAACAGATATGGCTGAATACTTGGGGGAATCTCAACTTGAGAAGACATAATCTTCAGAGTTGCAATCAAACCAACAGCAAGTATCTATTCAAAACAAAACACTGTTGATATAAACTGAAACGAAGTAGATTTTGCAATAAGCTGAAGACACGACCCATGCATATTACCAAGAGTTGTCCCAGTTATCGAAGCTATGAGTGCAATTGATATACTTGATTTAGTACTATTAAATAATTCCAAAAAATAAGGACTTTGTCATTCAGACCGAAGTGGAGGAATCTGTTCTTTGCATAGTTCAGTATTTAAATATAAATACATTATTTATTTCTTCGACAGATCTCTCAACTTCGTTCGAGATGACAGAAAATTACTTAAATTAATTTTTATTTATAACTTGAGTTCCTATGACACCAGAAGACCAAAAACATCTAAAT